>JAKPSR010000050.1 GCA_029571425.1 Spirochaetota bacterium
CGCGCGCGCGGTCGTCTCCTCGGGCGCAGACGGCGTCATCGAGTTCTCTCATCCCTCCGCCGTCCTCGCGAACATCAGGGCGATCGTCCCGACGGGCGTACCGCTCGTCGTCGGCACGACGGGCTGGCAGGCGAGCATCGACGAGGTTTCCGCCCTCGTCGCCTCATCGGGCTCGGCGCTTTTGCACTCGGCGAACTACTCGGTCGGGGTGAACCTCTTTTACCGGATCGTGTCGGAGGCCGCGAGGCTGATGAACGAGTTCGAGGTGTACGACGTCGCCGCCCTCGAGGCGCACCACAACCAAAAGGCCGACAGCCCCTCGGGCACGGCGCTCGAGATCGCGCGGAGGCTTCTCGCCGGCATCGACCGGAAGAAGCGCCTCGTGACCGACGCCTTCGACCGGCGCCCCGAGCCGGACGAGCTCCATCTCGCGAGCGTCCGCGTCGGCTCGGTGCCCGGCACCCATACCGTCATCTTCGATTCCCCCGCCGACACCATCGAGATCACCCATACGGCGCGCAACCGCGAGGGTTTCGCCCTCGGCGCGGTGCGCGGCCTCGAGTGGCTGCTCGCGGTCCCCGGGAGAAAGGGGCTGTTTACGATGGACGAGGTCTTTAAGGACTTGTAACCGTCTTACTCGGAGACCGAGACGAGCCTTGCCGTGCCGGATACGAATAGCACGGATACGACGAGGCCGCCGCGCGAGCGCACGGAGAGGTCGCCGACCCGCCAGAGCTCGGGCCCAAGCTCGCGCTCAAACGCCTCGAGCGAGTCGCCTACGCGAAGATCCCCGACGAGTGATACCGGTGACCGGTCGCCGAGCACGATCGACTCGACCCGACCAACGGAGCCAGGTTTGGTCGCCGTCCCGATTGAGACCGTCGCGCGAAGTCCCGGATAAAACCAATACTCAGACTCATAATCGTACCGAATGGAAGTGGGCCGACCCCAGCGCTCGGAAAGGGAGTCGGCCGCGTCGCCGGGCGCGACGCCGCGAAGGCGAAGTGCGGCGTCCGAGGCCGCGGCGTCTGACGTCGCTTGGCCGCCCGGCTGGATAGCGGCGGCTTGCTCGACCTTGCGGGCTTCGTCTGCCTTTCCCGATAGGGCGAGCATGGTCGCGCGATTCGCGGCAAGGAGCCTGGTGTCCCCAACGAGGCCGGGCGATACCTCGCGCGGCCTTGAGGCATCGCGCTGCGGGGAAGCTCCCTTCGCGGCAGCATCGGCGCGCTCGGCGAGGAAGAGGGCGTGCACGCGGTCGGTACCGGAAAGGAAGAGAATGGAGGCGTAGTTCGCGCGGGCCGCGAATCCGACCTGCTCCGCGGCTGCGGCCGCGGCCGCGATCTCAAGGGCGCGCGCGCGGTCAGCGGGGTTGGACGAACGCGCGAGAAGGGCGGCGTACGCCGAGGAAAGGAGATAGTCGCCCGAGAAATCGACCGCGCGGACGTAGGCGTCCCGCGCGGCGCGCCAGAGGGATTCATCGCCCGGGATGGACGAAACGTCGACGATGGGCGCGCCGGGCTTTGGTGTCGACCCGTCGCCGTGCGCGGGGAAGATCGCCTGCGTGCGGGGCGCGGACTCCGCCCCGAGCGGGAGGAAGGTCTCGAGCGGCCGAGACTGCCGTGGTGCCGTCGCGAGCCATCGCGCGTGCAAGGCAATCGCCTCGAGCCTCGCCGCCCAACGGGAACCGGGGAAGACGTCGCCGAGGGCGCGCAAGGAATCGACGGTCTCCGCGCTGACGCGGCCGGAACGGAGCGCCGAGAGCGCGGCGCGCACCTCGTCGGCAAGGCTCACGAGCCCTTCTTTCTCGCGCGCGAGAAGATCGGTTCGTGCCCGAGGCGAGGGGACGTTGGGCAGGTAGGCGGAAAAGCGAGATGCGCCGTCGGCAGGGGTCGGCCGCCACTCGGCTGAGAGCTGGGAGAGAAAGCCGGCGAGATCGAGTTGGTACCCGGCCGCCGCCAAGATAAGGGTCGCGAGGCGATCGGCTTCGTGGGTTTCCCCGACGGACTGCGGCCCTCCGCGCGCGAAGGAGGCGTAGCCAAGGTCAAGGGCGTAGCGAGATGCCTCGATCGCGACGAAGGGGGCGAGCAGGGCCTCGCGCTCTGAGTCGAGCGACTTCATGCGGCGAGGCGAGGGACCCGCCTCCTCGAATACGCGTTCGTCGATATAGTCGAGGGTAGCCGTGGAGATCGCGAAAGTCCCGTCCGGGAAGAGTTGGACGAGGACGCTCGGGGAGTCGACGACGAGCGGGACGAGGCGGCCGCGGTATATCTCGGCGCGGCGGCATACGAGGAAGAGGGTCGCGTCGATAACCTGGCCCCAGTCGCCGATCTCCTCGGCGGGAACGGCCCGCGCCGAAAGCTCGGAGACGCGGCGCGCCGAGGCGGCGAGCCAGTCTGCGCGTGTATTTGCAAGCCCGACGGCATCCTCGCGGGCGGCGAGCGGTAGGGCTGCGAGGACGAGGGCGATGACGATCGGCGCGCGTGTTTTCTTCATATCGCTACAATAACACACCAGTAGGCTTAACGCAACGAAAAGGCTATACTCCTCTGCCATGAACCGGATATTCCTTAAAGACCGCGAGGAGGATCGCATCCTCCTCGGGCATCCCTGGGTATACGATAACGAGATCGGCCGCACGCAGGGCGACTGCGCGGACGGCGAGGTCGCCGAGATACTGACGAAGTCAGGCTTGTTCCTTGGCCAGGCCGTCGTCAACCGGAAATCACGCATCGTCGCGCGCATCCTGACCCGCGAGCGCGAGGAGTCGATCGACGCGCGGTTTTTCGCGCGCCGCATTCGCTCGGCCGCCGAGGCGCGCGAGCCCTTCTACGGGCCCGGTGAGTCATATCGTCTCGCCTTTGCCGAGTCGGACCTTATCCCCGGCCTCGTCGTCGATCGCTTCGCCGCGATCGATGGCCGCGTCTACCTCTCCGTTCAGTTCCTGACCCTCGGCGCCGAGCGTTTCCGCGCCGAGATCCTGGACGCCCTCGCCGAGGTCGTAAAGCCCGCCGGCGTCTACGAACGGAGCGACGTGCACGTGCGTGGCCTCGAGGGCATACCCGAGCGAAAAGGATGGATTGTCCCGCCGGTGAGCGGCGCGGACGACGATGCTGCTCGCGTCGTGATAAAGGAGAACGACCTCGAGCTTGAGGTCGACATGGCCGGCGGGCAAAAGACCGGTTACTTCCTCGACCAAAAGGATAATCGTCGACTCGTCGCCCGGCTCGCCCGAGGTCGCTCGGTCCTCGACACCTTTACCCACACCGGGGCTTTCGGCCTTAACGCGTGGAAGGGCGGGGCCTCTTCCGTGCGATCAATCG
>JAKPSR010000294.1 GCA_029571425.1 Spirochaetota bacterium
TCGTCCCAGCACGCGGCGACCACGCGCTGGAAGGTGGCGGGCGCGTTCACGTAGCCCAGCACCCGAGTCGCCCAGATAATGCCGTCGACGAGGTCGCGAACGTCGGGCGCCGCGGGGTTAACCGCCGCGTAGCCGATGCGCTCGCCGGGGAGGCTCAAGTTTTTCGCGAATGAGGTGACGACGACCGCGTTCGCGTACGCGGGGAAGATCGAGCTTACGGCTCGGCCCGCGTAGACGATGTCGCGGTAGGGCTCGTCCGCTATCAGCAGTATCTCGCGGCCGGTCTTTTTCTTCGACGCAGCGAGGACGCGCGCGAGGGCGGCGATGTCGTCGGCGGAGTATATCTTTCCGGTGGGGTTATTCGGGGAATTCACGATAATTGCGGCGACGCGGGGATTAAGCGCGGCCTCGATGGCTGCGGTATCAAGCGAAAAGTCGTCCTTCGTCGCAACCGGCTTCAGGATGCCCCCGTGGTTGCGCGCGTACTGGGTGTACTCGACGAAAAAGGGAGACGGGACGACTACCTCGTCGCCCGGGGAAAGGACAGCCTTAAGGACGGCGTTGAGCGCGCCGGCGGCCCCGACGGACATCACGACGTGCGAGGCCTCGAGGGCGACGCCCTGCTCAATCGAGACCTTTTTCGCCATCGCGGCGCGCGTCTCGGGATAGCCGGCGTTCGGCATATACGCGTGCAGGCCCTTCGCGTCGGAGGCGGCGAGCTCGGCGAGGAAGGTTTTGACCTTGCGGGGCGGCTCGAGATCGGGGTTTCCGATGCTGAAATCATAGACGTTCTCGGCGCCGTGAACGGCCTTCATCTGGAGGCCCTCCTCGAACATCTTGCGGATAAACGACGAGTTGGCCATGATTTCCTTGACGTGGGGCGCGATGGGCATGATGAACTCCTTCAGTGTGTACTGTAAGCATAGCATATTCACCCCCATTTGTAACCATTTGCGCTTGTCATTCCTTTGTCGCTATGTTAGACTGTTCATCTGTTGAACGAACAATCGACTTTCGCGAGGCGGTAACCTGTTTCGGCGGTACCGTTCACGCCAAGCCGTCTAGCCATCCCTTCCTGATAATTCCAAACCTATGGAACAAGACCCCGAATTTCTTCTCCTCCACAGCATCAACGACCTCTCCAAGCACCAAACTGGCATATCCCAGCGAGACCTCGCGCGGGCGATTAACCTATCGCTCGGGATGACGAACGCCCTGGTGAAGCGCCTAAGCCAAAAGGGGCTCATCATGATGCAGAAGGTGTCGGCGCGCAGCATGAGCTACGTCCTGACGCCCGAGGGGTTGAACGAGCTTGCTCGGCGGACCTACCGCTACCTAAAGGGGACGATGCGCAAGGTCGTCGACTACAAAGAGGCGATCGTTTCCATCGCCGAGGACGCCGCGAAGCGCGGCGTGGAGCGGCTCGCCCTCCTCGGTAGGAGCGACCTTGACTTCATCATCGAATACGCGGCGCATCGGGCCGGACTTGAGTACCTTGCCCTCGAATCGGCCGAGGACGTCCCGAAGGGTAGTTTCGTCTTCGTCTCCGAGGAATTCGCGGACGCGGTCCCCGGCGACGTCGAATCGGTCGCCCGCATTCGCGAGCTTCTAAGCGAGGTTCGATGATGTTTAGCGACGTGCTCATCTTGGCCGGCGGCTCAGGCGAGCGGCTTTGGCCAGCCTCCACGGACCAAAGGCCCAAGCAGTTTATGTCCCTCGGCGACGGGGAGAGCTTTCTCCAGTCCGCCCTGCTCCGCGCAAGCGCCCTCGGCGTCCCTGGGTCGATCTACGTGATAACCCGCCGGTCGTGGATCGACCTCGTCGTTTCCGACGTCCGCGATCTCGCCCGGCGTGCCGGCAATGCGGGCCTTGCCTCGCGGGTCATCGTGATGGGCGAGCCCCAAGGAAAGAATACCGCCGCCCCGATCGCCTGGCTCGCGCGAAACCTGCTCGCAGGTTCGGCCGCCCGAGACAAAGCGAACGAGCCAAACATCCTTATGATGGCGAGCGACCACGTGATCCGTCCGCTCGACGCGTTCGTCTCGGACGTTCGCGCCGCCGCGGACCTCTCGCTCGAGGGGAACCTCGTCTCGTTCGCGATCACGCCGACGCACCCGGCGACGGGGTATGGCTATATACGCGCGGGTGCCGCGATAGAGCTCGCGAATCATCCCGGCGTCTCCTCGTTCCGCGTCGAGTCCTTCCGCGAGAAG
>JAKPSR010000420.1 GCA_029571425.1 Spirochaetota bacterium
CGAGGGGCGCGACGGCCAGAAGGCCCGCGCAGAGCGCGATTGCAGTTTTCTTCATGTTAATTCTCCTTGGCGACGAACGCCGGCTTGATCCAATTGAGCATGACGGGCAGGACCGTCAGGGCGACGAACGAACTCGTGAACATCGTGAACGCGATGAGGAAGCCGAGCTGGGCGAGCATGTTAAAGCGCGAGAGGACGAGGACGGCGAAACCGGCGCCGACTGACACCGCGTTTATCAAGATCGCCTTCCCCGACGTCATGAAGGTGCGCCTGAGGAATTCCCCCTCGCCTTTCGTCGCGCGCCATTCGCGAACGTAGGCCTCGATGTAGTGTATGGTGTAGTCGATCCCGATACCGACCGAGATGCTGGCGACGAGCGCGGTCCCGATGTTGAGCTTGATCCCGGCGACGCCCATGATGGCGAAGTTAAGGAGGATGGAGATCGAAAGGGGCGCCACGCCGATGAGGCCGGCGACCGCTGACCTGTAAGAAAAGGCGACGATCAGGAAAACCATCAGGAGGGAGATAAACACCGAGCTCACCTGCGACCCGACGACGAGGACGTTCAGCGCGCGTTCCACCTCGGCGAATCCCGCGACGATGACCTCGCAGCCCTTCGGGAAATTCTCCTTGACGAAGCCGTCGATCTCGGCGAGGGCGCGCGCGGTGTCGACCTCTCCGGTTGTATTGAGCTGAACGCCCATACGGACGGCCGTCGGCTCGAGGGGATCGTTCGCGAAGGAACTGATGTCGCCCGAGAGGAGCATCATGTAGTTCGAGACGATGCCTTTTAGCTCTTCGCGGCTTTGCTTACCGTAGCGCGCGGGGTCCTCCGGTATCTCGTAGTACGCCTGGCCGTCAAGGTTGACCGATCTCGCCACCGCTCGCGCGAGCGCGCGGCCGTCGAGACCGTCGCCGCCGCGATCGCGGGCCGACCGGTCGAGTATCTCGGCGAGGGCGCGCGCGTCGAGCGCCGGGCCGGTAGAGTCCGATGCGCCGTTCTTGGAGGAAGAGGCGACCGCCGAGGATGAAGCCACCGGCTCCGCCGATTCCTCAAAGGAACCGAAGTCACCGAATCCAAGGTCTCCAAGATCGCCGAGGCCGTCAGCGGCGCCTTGCCCGGAAGACTGCGCCGCCTGAGGCCGCGCCGCCGCGCGGATGCCTTCCGCTGGCTCGTCGGCGTTGTATACCTGGTTAACCCGCTTCACTAAGTCGGTGAATGAGAGCACCTTCCCGACCTCAGGGACGCGCCCGTCGAGGTATCGCGCGAGGCGATCCATCGGGCCGAGAATGGCGGGGTCGAGGACGTCGCCCGGCTTTTCCGCCTTAACGACGACGCTGAGGGTCTTCGACCCGCCGAAGTGCCGGCGGATGAACGCGTCCGATCGCACGACGTCCGTGCCTTCCTTAAAATACTCGACCATCACGTTGTCGATGACGAGCCTCGATAGACCGACGAATGAAAGGACGGCGATTCCGCCGGCCAGAAGAAGCACGCCGCGCTTCCGCCTGGTCATCGCGGTAAATGCGTCGGCGATCGCCACGCTCAGGGGATCGGAAGGCGCCCCGTCGGCCGCGCTTTCCTTTCGCGCCCGCTTTGAGAAGAGCTTCGGCGCGAGGGGCTTCGGCCCGCGTATCAAGAAGACGGCCGGGATAAGGGTGACGGACACCAGGAACGAGGCGACGACCCCGAAGCTCGCGAAGATGCCGAACTCCCGGATCGGGAGGACGGCGGTGACGCAGAAGGACACGAAGCCAACGAAGGTCGTCAGCGCGGCGAGGAATACCGGCTTGCCGATGCGGCGGGTCAGCTCGATGACGAGCCGCCGATGCTCCTCGCGCGAGAGATCCCCGGCGACCTCGCGCTCGTCGACGTAGTGCGAGACGACGTGGATACCGTAGGCGCTCCCGACCGCGACGAGGATGACCGGAAGGACCGTAGAGAGAACCGACATCTTCACGCCCACGAGGGGCATGGCGCCGACGGACCAGATCGTGGCGATCAAAACGGTAACCAGGGGAAGCACGATCGCGATGCCCCGGCGAAACGAGAGGAGCAAGACGGATAGGACGACGAGGATGACGAGGGGGACGAGCATGCGGATGTCCATCCTCGTCGACCTGTTTATCTCCGAGCTGAACACCGGCAAGCCGGCGACGTAGACCTCGGTGCCCGTCCCGTCGAAGA
>JAKPSR010000004.1 GCA_029571425.1 Spirochaetota bacterium
ACTGGGGCAATAGGTCGACGTACTGCATGAAGGCTGCGAGGATGGACTCGTAGGTCGGGTAGTAGTCCTGATGGTCGCTTTCGACGCTCGTCAGCACGATCTTACGGGGCCTGAAGGACATGAAATGGCGCTGGTACTCGCAGGTCTCGGCGACGAAGTACTTCGATCCGTTGATCATGGTGCATCGGTCGCCGAAGCTCTTGATCGAGCTCCCGGCCAGGACGGAAGCCGCGAGCGGCAGGCTCGAAAGCACGGTCCCGGCCATGCCGGTGGTCGTCGTCTTTCCGTGCACCCCGGCTATCCCGCAGGAAAAGGAATGGGCGGAAAATTCCCCAAGCGCCTCCGAGTATAGAAGGATCGGTATTCCGCGCTCGGCTGCCGCGCGGAGTTCGGGGTTCTCGTCCCGTTTATAGGCCGCCGAATGGACGACGAGACGCGCGTCGGCGTCGAGGTTGCCCGCCTTAAACGGGGCTCGGGGCGTGATGCCCAGGCGACGAAGGATCTCGTCGGTATAAAACTCCTCGGGAACGTCGCTCCCGGTGACTATGGCCCCGCGCGATACGAGAAGCTCGGCGAGGGCGGCCATACCCGTGCCCTTGATGCCGACCATGTGAATCCGGAAACCCGCGAGGTCGCCGGGTATTCGTGCCCCGTTCATGAGGCCATAATACTAAAACCGCCCCTTTACCGCAAGCTCTCTTTCGGTGCATAATGGGCCGCATGGCGGACAAGACTCAGCTCCAGCTCTACGGCGACTGGCTCGAGGCCTACCTCAACTACGAGCTATTCCCGCCGAAGAAGGATGCCTTTACCCTCGAGACGATGCGCTATCTCGTCGAGCGCTTCCGTCATCCCGAGAGGTCCTTTAAGTCGTTCCACGTCGCCGGGTCGAAAGGGAAAGGATCCGTTTCCGCCATGATCGCCTCGATACTTCGCGAGGCGAGGTTCGGCGTCGGCCTCTATACCTCCCCGCATATCATCGACTTTTCCGAGCGAATCGCCACACCGGACGGCCCGTTCTCGGACGAGCTGTACGGAAGGGCCTGCGACGTCGTCGTGCCCCTCGTCGAGTCGATAATCCCGGCGAACCTTCCCGCCGGGCGTTCCCCCTCGTGGTTCGAGCTCGTCACCCTCCTCGCCTTCGTTACCTTTCGCGAGGCTGGCCTCGACTGGGCCGTCGTCGAGACGGGACTCGGCGGAAGGCTCGACGCGACGAATGTCCTCGACCCCGAGGCGAGCGTCATCACTCCGATCGAGCTCGAGCACACGGAATACCTCGGGGACACGATAGAGAAAATCGCCTTCGAGAAGGCGGGGATCATCAAGCCGGGAAAGCCGGTCTTCTCGGCGAGGCAGAGGCCGGAGGCGCGCGCCGTCTTCGAGCGGGTCGCGCGCGAGCGGGGCTCGCCGTTCGCCTGCGTCGAGGACGACATCGAGTCGCTCGAGTGCGAGGCCGGGGTCGACGGGCTCACGGTTCGCGCGTCATTTCGCAAGACGCCGGATGGCCCGACCTTCGCCCGAGCAATCGAGACGAAGCTTTCGTTCATCAACGAGATACAGGCCGAGAACGCCGCCCTCGCCGCGTACGCCGCCAAGAGCGTGGTACCGACCCTTTCCGAGGAAACGATCGAGCGCGGGCTCTCTCGCGCGTGGCTTCCCGGCCGCTTCGAGATTATCAGAAGGGATCCCCCGATCGTCCTGGACGGAGCGCACACCGCGCGAAGCCTCGAGCGCACTATCTCGACGTTCCGAAAGCTCTGGCCTTCGGGCGGGCACGTCCTCTTCGCCTGCGCGGCGGACAAGGACGTCGGGACAATGGCCCAGGACTTTTGCGCCGGATTCAGCCGCGTAACGGTAACGCGGCCCGGCGACCGAAAAACGAGCGACATCGGGAGGGAACGATCGGCATTCGTCGCGGCGCTGGAAGGAAGAAAGGACGTGAAGCTCGTGGTCGAGGAGGATTGGCGGCTCGCGATACCGTCCGCCCTCGCGGCGGCGGAGCGGGCCTCCCTAACCCTTCTCGTCACCGGCTCGTTTTACTTGGTCGCGGAAGCGAAACGGACACTGGGTCTTTGGTTCGGGGATCGGGAAAGCTGAGCGCGATGGCGTGAAGCTGAAGAGGTCCGATATCCTCGCCCGACTCAGAGCGCTCGCGGTCCCGATCGTTGTAGAGGGGGTCTCCCTGAATTGGGTACCCCAGATGGGCAAGATGACTGCGCACTTGGTGCCGGTACCCCCTGACGAGCTCGCACACAATGGTCGCGACCCCGTCCCGCAACGTTATCTCGGTCACGTCGGTTCTGTACAGGCGATCTCCCTCGTCGAATCCCCGTTGGCCGGGGAACACGGGGCGAACCTCACGGCGACCCGGTCCGAAGGGCCGAAACGCGCTGATGATGGTGTACGGGACTTGCGGGGGGCGCGAAGACTCGCCCGCGTCGCAAAAGGCGAGATACCCCTTACGTATCAAACCGTCCTGCTGTGCCCGCTCGAGGGAGTCGTAGGATGACTGCGTCTTCGCGATCAGGATGAGTCCCCTTGTCCCGGTGTCGAGCCGATGGAGGAGCCCTCGCTCGACCGGCTTTTTTCCGCGCACGGAGTCCGCCTCGGGGCAAGACGCGATGAAGATCGATAGCGCCGTCTCGGCCTCGCCTTCCTCAAGTGGCGCGGACGGAAGCCCATGCGGCTTCTCGATCACCGCCCAATCATCGGTCTCGGCGACCGTCCTGATCTCGCTCATTTTCCGTTTGTCTCCTCAAGACGCGCGATGACGTCGCGAAACCGGGGCGGGGTTCGGCTGACGAACCTCGTGCGCTGCTCGTCGCCCGGCAGGCGAATCTCGAGGGAACGCGCGTGGAGCATCAAGCTCGCATCGGGGAAGAGAGGATCTTTCTTTCCGTAGACGGGGTCGCCGAGGATGGGGCATCCGATGTGCTTGCTGTGCACGCGAAGCTGATGGGTGCGCCCGGTATGCAGGAGAAAGAGCACGAGGGCGTATCGTCCCCACGCGTGCACGACCTTGTAACTCGTGTGCGCCGCCTTTCCCTTCCTCTCGTCGTCGCCGGCCTTGAACCTCTTTCGGTTCGCCGGGTCGCGGTAGATGCGCGTGCGGATTTCCCCTCGTACCGACGGAGGGACGCGGGTTAGGATCGCCGCGTATACCTTTCTCGCGCGCCGCGACTGAAATTCCCCTTGCAGCCATTCCTCCGCCTCGCGCGTCCGCGCCGCGATGATGACGCCGGAGGTATCCTTGTCGAGTCGGTGCACGATGCCGGGTCGAAGACGGGCCTGGTCATCGACGGTTCCCGAAGCTATGGGCGCGCGGCCCCAATGCCACAAGAGGGCGTTGACGAGGGTTCCCGACCAATTCCCGGACGCCGGGTGGGTCACCATCCCCTGCGGCTTGTCGACGACGGTGACGCGCTCGTCCTCATAAATGATGCGTAGCGGAATTTCCTCCGGTTCGATCGAGGCGGGCTCGGGGTCTTCCCACGATATCGAGATCAGGTCTCCGTCCCTGACGAGCCGGGAGAGGCGCGCTGGCTTGCCGTTAACCCGAATCTCGAGCGCGCCGCCCTTCAGCCTCGACCGGCTGATCGCGCCGGGTTGCGATGCGCAGTGTCGATCGAGTCGAATTCCCTCGGGCGGGACGCCCTCGACCGTTATCCTGATCTCTGCCATTAGCGCTCCCCGGCGCCCGCGCCTGAGGCCGCGCCCTCGCCAGCGTCGGCGGCTTCAAGCGGCTCGATCAAGATCGGCTCGCGGGCAGGCTTCGCGCGCTCGGCGCGGCGCG
>JAKPSR010000031.1 GCA_029571425.1 Spirochaetota bacterium
CCCGAAGGCGACGGCGAACAGGGCGAGCAGGACCGTGTTCTTCGCCCCGATCAGGTAATAGGGCCAATATTTACCCAAAAATGAGAAATTCATGGGGGCAGTATACCGTATGGCCGGGAATTCGGGAAGGCGAGCGCGAACATACGCGTCGTGGGTGGTTTTAGACAGCGTCGCCATATTCATGCACGAAAATACGTTTTTTTGCATATTTATTCAAAAATAGCGAAAATAGGGGTATCGGATACTGGACAAAGACGGTCAATATTGTACATATTTGAACCGCGACGCGCCCACGGGCGCCACGCGCACTACAACGTTATTCCGTCCTACCAGAAGAGCAAAGGCGTTCTTTTTCGGGATTGGTCATGTATTTTTACCCGGATATCCGGTGACCAGTTGAGAGGAGACAAAGATGCCTTTTGTGAGACGTCCTGGGAGACACGGGCTCTACGACCCAGCCTATGAGCATGAGAACTGCGGGGTCGGTTTTATCGCCAACATCAAGGGCAAGCGAAGCCACAAAATAATAGAAGACGCCGCGCATATCCTCTGCCGCATGGATCACCGCGGGGCCCGCGGCGCCGAGCAAAACACCGGCGACGGTGCGGGGATGCTGACCGCCCTTCCCGACGCGTTTCTCCGCAAGGTCGCCCGCGCCGAGGCCGGGATAACCCTACCCGCCGAGGGGAACTACGCCGCCGGCGTCGTCTTCCTCCCCGTCGACGAGGCGAGGCGCCACGCGTGCAAGCGCGCGGTCGAGCGGATCGTCGAGGAGGCGGGCCAGCTGATGCTCGGGTGGCGCCGCGTCCCCGTGAACAACGCCGGGCTTGGGCCCTCCGCCCTCGCGAGCGAGCCCGCGATGGAAATGCTTTTCGTCGGCTCGACGGGCGCCCCGGGCGGCGGCTTCGCCCCGCTGACCCCGGAAGGATTCGACCGCAAGCTCTTCGTGATCCGCAAGCAGGCGACCCACCTTCTCCGCGGAAAAGAGCACGACCCCGACTGCCACTTCTACGTCGCCAGCCTCTCGTGCCGGGTCATGGTCTACAAGGGAATGCTCTCGCCCGACCAGCTCGTCTCCTACTTCCCCGACCTTTCCGATCCCGACTACGCCTCGCACCTCGCGATGGTGCACTCCCGCTTCTCGACGAACACCTTCCCGTCCTGGGACCGCGCCCAGCCCCTGCGCTTCATGGCGCACAACGGCGAGATCAACACCCTTCGCGGCAACGTCAACAAGATGCGCTCGCGCGAGGGCGCCCTCGGGAGCGTGCTCTTCGGGAACGAGCTCCAAAAGGCCCTTCCGATCAACGAGCCGGACCTCTCGGACTCCGGCCATTTCGACAACGTCCTCGAGCTCCTCTTGATGGGCGGCAGGAGCCTCCCCGAGTCGGTGATGATGATGATCCCGGAGGCGTGGGAAAACCACCGCTCGATGAGCGCGGAGAAGCGCGCCTTCTACGAGTACGCGAGCGCGATCATGGAGCCCTGGGACGGGCCGGCCTCGATCTCCTTCACCGACGGCACCTACATCGGCGCG
>JAKPSR010000032.1 GCA_029571425.1 Spirochaetota bacterium
GGGCCGGAATGAGCGAGGGCGCCGCACTCGCCGACCTTCGCCTCCTTCGCGACACGCTCGACCCCGGGCGCGAGCCGCTTCGCGCGGGCCGCGGACCGGTCGCCCGGTTCCGCTCGTTCCTCAGGCGCGCGTTCGGCCTAATCCCGACGAGCGGCCCCCGGGACGCGGAAACGGCGCGAGTCCTCCGTTCCGCCTTCTCAGGAGATGGCGCCGGTGCCATCGGCGTGCATGAGTGGGGAGGCGTCCTTTGGTTCAACAAGGAACGGGCCGAGCGGGCGTTCCTTCTTATCGACGCGGCCGACCTCGCGGAAGCGGGGCCACTATCGCGCCGGGCGCTTGCCCGATTCAGCGCGCGGCGCGCGGCGCGAAGGGCGGTCTTTGCGGGCCAAGCAGAGGCTGCTGGATACCGAGTCGAGGATTTCCTCTCCCGCTATCCCGTCATTTAAACGAAAAGGGCCGTCCCGCCATCCGGCGAAACGGCCCTATCACGCTATCGCGCGCGGGATCGCGCGAGCTTTAGCTCTTTTGCGCGTTTTCCTCGACGTACTTTTTAAACTCCTCGAGGGACATCTTGTCGGAATACAGGGGGTACAAGGCCTCCACCAGCTCTTCAACCGACTCGAATTTCGCCCCATCAAGCTTCACTGCCATACCGTATCCCCCTTATGCAATCGGCAACTAATTATAGTATGTTTTTGCCGGGGCGCGCAAGAACGGATGCGGTCGGCTACGGCCGTTTACCCGTAAAATCCTCGAGTAAGGTAACCAAGGCGGCAAGGTCGTTCGGGATCGACGCGGTCCCGGCAACGGGCTCTGCCGCGGTCTTGACGAAATCGGGGACGATCGGTGCCTCACCGCAGGCGACGCGGATTTGATCGGCCTCGAATGAGGGATGGTCCTTCGAGACGAGAACGACGGTCCCCTCGTCCGAGTCGACGCGATCGCGCGCGGCGTCGATCGCCCCGTAGGCGGACGCCGTCGCCGAGTCGAGCATCACGCCGTGGTCGCGGTAGGCGCGAAGCATTAGGTCGGGCACCGACGCCGGGGCGACGGGCGCGGGAAAGACGAGACCGCGAAGCAGGGCCGGGCTCGCCTGAAATACCTGCTCAAGCCGCTCGATGTTCGATGGGCTCGCCGGGTCGTTCGCCCCGCGCTTTTCGAGCGGGACCATCGAGTCGAGGCAGACGCAGCGGCCGGTCGCGTCGCAGGAAAGAGCGGGCGTACTGTCGGTGATGAACCCGTTGACGGGTAACGAGAACTTCCACGCGTAGAGCCCGGCGACGAGGTTGCCGTAGTTCCCGGACGGAACCGCGTAGAAGATGTCCCCGTGGGCCTTTCGCCTGATGCGGGTAAAGGCGAACATGTAGAAAAAAACCTGCGGCAGTAGCCGGGCGATGTTCACCGTGTTCGCGAGGGTAAGGCCAAGCCGCGAGACGAGCTCCCGGTTCGCGTAGGCCCCGCGCACCAGGCGCAGGGCGTCGTCAAGCGACCCATCGACCTCGATCGGGAGTATGTTTCCCCCGTTCTTCGCGAGGCTCTCCGGGTCAAGGCCGCGGGCGCCGCCTTTCGGGTACACGAGAACGGTCTTAAGGCGTCGCTTCCCGGCGAAGGCGCGGGCGATGCTCCTGCCGGTCATGCCGGCGGTCGCCGCGAGCACGACGGCCTCGCGGTCTTCCATCGTTAAGATGTGCTCAAGGGCAGAGGCAAGCCAAGCGAGACCGAAATCCTTATGCGAACCCGTCGGCCCATGGAAAAGCTCGAGGGAGAAAAGGCGGTCGTCGAGCTGACGGAGCTTGGGGGAGTAGCCAGAGAAGGCCGTCGCCGCGATGCGCTCGGAGACGACGGGGCTGAATTCCTCTTTCAGCAAGGCCGACGTCAGGGTCCCCGAGATAGAAGAGAACGAGGTTGTCTCGTCCATGTACATCACCCATGGGCGCAAGTCCTCCTCCCGCGCGGGGACGTAAAGACCTCCGTCGCGCGGCAGGCAATCGAGGACCGCGTTCCTGAAACTCACCGACTTCTTGCCGTTGCGGGTACTGACTAGCTGCATCGAATCCTCCCAATGGGCGTTATTTCATTATATACCACCCGCGGGGCAAAAGAAAGGAAGGCTTACGGTTGGGACGTCGCGGCATTCGCGGCGCGGACCGCGCGGTATTTCTCCACGAAGCCCGAAGGCCGATAGGTCAGCTTCGCCTGACGCATCCCCTCGTCGCCTAGGTCCTGTTCGCGGTTCACGAACTCGACCGACTCGGGAAGGGACTGGGCGAAGAGGTAGTTGATGAACTGATAGGCGCCCCGATACTCAACCTTCGCCTTCTCGAAGTGGACGGCGGCGATGCGCCCTCCCGCGAGCGGCTCGGCGAGGCACCAGGCGACGGGAATCCCCTTGACGTAGAGGACGATGCCGGACATCTCGAAGGCGTCGATGAGCTCGAGCGCCTCGCGCGCGGCGCGGTAGTCCGTCTCCTCCGGGCGCTCCTCGTGCGAAACCCAGGACTCGAGCACCTCGAGGGCGTCGGGCACGGTCTCGCGGTCAAGGGGCCGCGTCGAGTAATCGGGATAGGCGAGAAGGAAGGCGTTCACGTGGTTCTTCTTCTTGTGATACTTCTTTCCGGAAAGGGTCGCGAGGTCCGATCGGAGATAGAGGTAGTCGTAGTTGTCCCGATCGGCCTCGACGGTGTACCCCCAGCCCTCGATCAGCATGCGGTTACAGCAAAGGAAGGTCGGCGATATCAGCTTCCAGTAATCGCGTCCCTCGAAGAGGGTGGCGACGGTTTCCTTGTCGACCGAGCAGCAAGGGGTGACGAAGAAACGCTTCCCATCGCGCTCGCCCAGGACGATCAGCAGGTTGTCCTTCAGGCTGACCTGATAGCCGTACCGCTCGCGGAACAGATAAAAGCCGGCGAAGCTGAACTCCGATATCCCGTCGGGAAGCCGGGTCAGGCAGGGGGTAATCTCGCGGGCCATCTCGAGCGATAGGGGGGCGAATTCGGGGTAACGCGGGAGGCTGCTCATACGAAAAGGTTACTGCTTTCCCCGGCGAAAGGCAAGTTGACCTCAGCTGGCAAATATCGTACTCTAGCCTATCATGAACGCAAGCCGGCATTCCGAGGCCCTCCTCGCGCGCTTCCTGCGATACGCAGCGCGCGGCACGCAGAGCGACGCGGCCGTAGCCGACGCGGGGACTATCCCCTCGACCGAGACGCAGCGAAAACTCGCCGAGGATATCGCGACCGAGCTCCGCGGCCTTGGCCTTACCGACGTCGAGGTAGACGATAATTCCTATCTCGTCGCCCGCGTTCCGGCGAGCCCGGGACTCGAGGCGATCCCGCCCTTCGGCCTTTCGGCCCACCTCGACACCGCGAGCGACGCCCCCGGCGATCCGGTGCGGCCACTCGTCCACCGAGACTGGGACGGATCGCCGATCTCCCTCGCGGACGGAGTCGTCCTCGACCCCGCAACAGATACCGACCTCGCGCGCAGGAAAGGCGACGCGATCGTCACCTCCGATGGGACAAGCCTCCTCGGCGCGGACGACAAGGCGGGCGTCGCCGAGATCGTCACCCTCGCCGAAATTCTCCTCTCCGATCCCTCGATCCCCCACGGCCCAATCGAGATACTCCTCAGCCCCGACGAGGAGACCGGCCATGGGATGGATCGCGTGCCGCTACGCAAGCTTAAGTCGACCGCCTTCTACACCGTCGACGGGGGAACCGCCGGCGAGATCGAGGCCGAGTGCTTCAACGCCTGGAAGGTCGACGCCGTCTTCGCCGGAATCGCGGCCCACCTCGGCTCGGCCCGAGGGAAGATGGTCAACGCCGTCTCGATGGCGGCTAGCTTCGTCTCCGCCCTTCCCGCGCAGGAAAGCCCCGAGTCGACCGACGGCCGGCTCGGCTACTTCTGCGCCCTCGGGATATCAGGCGCCGTCGAGCGCGCCGAGGTCTCGGTCTTCGTCCGCGACTTCGACATCGACGAGATGGAGCGCCGCCTCGACCGCCTCGACGCGATCGCGCGCGCCGTCGAGGCGCGCTACCCCGGCGGGACCGTGACCCTGACGAGGACGCGCCAATACCTCAACATGAAGCGCCGAGTCGACGAGCGACCCGAGGTCCTCTCGATACTGGAAGAAGCGGTCAGGCGCGCCGGGCTCGAGCCCCATCTTAAGCCGATCCGCGGCGGCACTGACGGCTCGCGCCTCACCGAACTCGGCATCCCGACCCCGAACGTCTTTACCGGCGGGCACAACTACCATTCGCGAACCGAGTGGGCGTCCCTCGCCGAAATGATCCAAGCTCTCGACACCCTCGTCGAGCTCTCCCGCCTCTGGGCGGAGCGAGCCCGCGACGCGACAATAAGGAATTGAGTATGTACGAATACGTGATCGACGGCGGTTTCCCGATTAAGGGAACCGTCAAGGCAAGCGGGAACAAGAACGCCGCCCTTCCCTGCATCGCGGCGGCGCTCCTAACCGAGGAGCCGGTAACCCTCCGCAACCTCCCCGAGATCGAGGACATGCAGGTCATGCTCGAGATATTCTCGGCCCTCGGGGGAGAGGTCGAGCGAATCGCCGCAGGCGAATACCGACTGTCGATGCGCGCGGAACCCCGAACGGATATTCCCCTCGCGCTCTCCAAGAAAATCCGGGCATCCATCCTTTTCGCCGGCCCTCTCCTTGCCCGCGCGGGAAAGGCGATCCTCCCGCCGCCCGGCGGCGACGTCATCGGGCGTCGCCGGCTCGACACGCACTTCCTCGCGCTTACCGAGCTGGGCGCGCGCGTCGAGATCGACGGGCAGTTCACCTTCACCGCGAACAAGCTCAAGGGACAGGACATCTTCCTCGACGAGGCGTCCGTTACCGCGACCGAAAACGCCGTGATGGCGGCCGTACTCGCCGAGGGAAAGACCGTCATCACCAACGCGGCGAGCGAGCCTCACGTCCAGGACCTTTGCCGCATGCTGATCGGCATGGGGGCGTCGATATCGGGCATCGGCTCGAACATACTCGTCATCGAAGGCAAGGACAGACTCGGCGGCGTCGACTACCGCATCGGCCCCGACTACATGGAGATTGGCTCATTCATCGGCCTCGCCGCGGTCACCCACGGCAGCCTCACGATCACCGACGTCGAGCCGCGCGACATGCGCCCGATTCGCCTCGCCTTCGGCAAGCTCGGCATTCGCTGGGACATCGAGGGCACGACCCTATCAGTCTCGGCGCAGCAGGACCTCAAGGTCAACTGCGATCTCGGCGGGATGATACCGAAGATCGACGACGCGCCCTGGCCGGGCTTCCCGCCGGACCTGACGAGCATCATGACGGTCGTCGCCACCCAGGTGGACGGCACCGTCCTCGTGCACGAGAAGATGTTCGAGTCGCGGATGTTCTTCGTCGACAAGCTGATCGGCATGGGGGCGCGCATCACCCTCTGCGACCCGCACCGCGCCGTGGTGTCGGGCCCAAGCGTCCTCCACGGGTCCGATCTCGTCTCTCCCGACGTCCGGGCCGGGATGGCGATGGTTATCGCCGCGCTTTGCGCGCGCGGCGAAAGCGTCATTCGAAACGTCTACCAAATCGAGCGGGGATACGAAAACCTTACCGAGCGGCTACAGAGCCTTGGCGCCCATATCGAGCGCCGACGGGCGTAAGCGAACCGAAGCGGTCAGAATGACCGCCTCGCTCATTCTGAGCGCGGCGCTCATTCTGAGCGCTGGGCCACGAAGTAGACCGAGATAAGGACGAACCAAAGGGCGACGAAGCCGAGGGTTAATCCCGCCGCCTGGGCGGGCTTGAGCGCGACGAAGAAACTCACCGTCAAGCGCGAAAGATATCGAACGGTTTCCACCGCGTACCGCGAGACGAGGGGAAAGATCGGCAGGGCGAGAACCCACCACGCCTGAAACCGCTTTCCCGCCGCGAGTCGGTACTTCCACCCAAGGGCAAGGGCGAACACCGAGACAATCAAAATAAGGAAGGGATCGACGAGCCTGGCGAGAAGCTCACGAAGGGCCGCGGCGCCTTGATACCCGTATCGATCGGCCTTTTCGGCGAAACCGAAGAGCTGGGACAGGGACATCGCGCGCATCCCGCCGTTCGCCGCGACCACGAGGCCGAAGTCGGCGTACGGCATCTCAAGGACCAGCACCCGCTGGTCGCGCGCGGGGGCGACCCCCTCGATCACGGTCGGAACGATTTCCGTTCCGGAATCCTGGCGACCAACCGCGCGAAGGAGGAGCTGCGGCTTCCCGCCCGCGGGGCCTTCCGACGCTATATAGGGGAACATCTTCGCGAACGGGGCGACCATCCGGAATACGAGCTCGTGATTCGCCGAAAACCGCGCGACCTCAAGGCTTCGAAGATACGCCATCTCGCCGCCCGAGCGTCGGGTATACCCAATCCCGCGGGCGAACACGACGTCGGCCGTCCCGTCGGGACGGGGGCAGACGAAAAGGACGTCGCGGGCTGACTCGGCGAGTTGGGCATTCGCCGTCTCGTCGATGAAGAAGAACGACTCAAGAAGGCCGCGCCGCGCGACGTCGAGAAAACGCTCGACGTCCGGATCAATCTTGCCGTCGGCCGGCTTTCGCTGTTTCTCCGAAAGATTTAGGAACAAATAGTACGCCGTCAGGTAATCCCCGTTCTGCACCGCCGCATAGCCCTTCTTCTTGATCGCGAAAAGCTCGGCATCGCCCTTTTCCCGCAAGTCAGCCGAGCCGGCCGCGATCCGGTTCCACGCCGAGGCTGCGAGTCGAAGCGCGTTTTCACGATTCGGGTCCCGCGCCGTGGCGAGCCGCGCGGCGAGCGTCGCGTAGTAATGGGCGTTAAAGAAATCGAGCCGTCGCTCCGCGTCGCGAGCCTTCTCGAGCGCGCCGAGGACGGTAAGCCCGCGGTCGTCCGCGAGAACGTCGGGCGGCACGGGAACATCCGCGCCCTTTTTCCCGACAGGCGCCGATAGTTCCGCGCCGCGATACCGAATGCGGTCAAGCAAGGCGAGCGCCTCGCGGCTTTTCGGCCAAATGCGCACTGCGGTCAGGGCATGCGCCTCGGCCTCAGCCACCTGGTCGGAGGCGAGCTTAACCGCGGCGAGATCGAAATACTCGGCGTAATCCTGGGAACGAACGTCGGCGAGGGCTTGGCGCGCGCGAAAGCTCGGCGCGACGACCTCCGCCATGCCGACGTACAGGGCAAGGCACACGAGACTTAACACGGTCGCGCCCTTCAGGAAGCCAAGCAGGGTGGGCGACCAGCGGCTCACGGCGTCATCGTTCTTCCCGAAGGAAAGGGCGTACCCGACGAGCATCCCGCTGATATGGAGCGCCGGCATCCAGGAAACGAACAGAAGGATGCCCTCGCGCAGCCGCCACGGCATAACAAAGGGATCGATCAGTCCGGAAGGCGCGGGCCGCAAAAAAAACCAGCCGATGCAGATAGCAAGGCCGAGGACGAAATGAAGAAGAACGAAGGGAAGCACGCGCTTGGCGTCACGCATACGAGCCTCCCTTCCTGCGCGCCGATCGGCGCGAGATCACGGTCATCGCCCCCGCGATGAGGGCAATCGCGCCAAAAGCCCCGCACCATAGCGGCGGTATGAGGCTAGAGGGCACGGCGTCCGAGAGGAGCCGGCGGATCACGGAAAAGGCCCCGCTCGAGGGAAACCAGGCGTTCATCCAGAGGAATCCCCTGATATACCCGATCGCCAGGAAGACG
>JAKPSR010000044.1 GCA_029571425.1 Spirochaetota bacterium
CGCGCCGAGCGTGGGCGCCCATATCTTGATGCCGTCGCCCGTGGTCACGCTTGAGCCCGAGGCGACCGCGACCGAGCGCATCGCGTCGATCGCCTCGTCCACCGACGCGTCCGCGCCGCCGGCGATGCCCGCCGGGATCCACGCGACGCGGAAGGACCCGATCGAGGAGTTATCCAGGCAGTAGCCGGCGAAGCTAAAGCTCGTGCCGCCCGAAAGCGCCGGGAAGCTATTCTCCGACGGGGTTTGCACGACGACGAGCGGTGAGTCCTGGTCCGTGACGAGGAGCCTGATCGCGCTACCCGACCAAACGGACTCGTCTCCGTTCGACTTCCAGTCGCGCGCGAGGCTCACGATGCGGTACTCGCCCGACGCGGACCCCGCGAGGAGGTTCTTCGAGAACGAGCGGGGCTTCGTCCCCGGGGCGATGGACGCGCCGAGGAGCGCCGAACGCGCGGCGGAATTTGAGATGAGCGTCTGGAGCTTCGCGTCGTCGGTCGCGCCGGCGACGGCGGCCCAGGACGCGGTGGGCACGATCGCCACGTATACGGCGTCGAGCCCGTCGTCGTCGAAGTACTCGACCGGGATCATGCTGTCCTTCGGGATGGTAAGCAGGTTATCGACGGCCATCGATTGGATGATGTGCGGTAAGTCAGCCTCCGGGTACCAGCAGAGCCAGCCGCACTCGTCGGCGTTCGTGTTCCCGCCGATGTCGACGCACTCGATGGTGATGCGAAGGTAATGGCGGCCCGTCGCGTACGCGGAATTCGCCGCGACGAGCTCCGCGTGCGTGATCGGGAAGCTGGGCGACATGAGGTTCTCGGCCGGGTCAAGGACCTTGGATAGGACGAGCGTGCCCGTCTCGTTATAGAGCCGAAGCGTCGCGGCGCTAACGGCGAAGTTCTCGACCACCTCCGCGTCTATGCCGAAGGAGCCGTTTTGGAAAAGGTCCATGTACACGGCGCGCGAGGCGTCAAGCGACTCAAGGTAATCGCGCGCCTTCGAGGCGACATAAAAGCCGCCAAAGCGATCGATCATCAAGCTGTCGACGGAGGGCCCGTCGTTGTCGACCAACAAGGTGATCTGCTTCATCGAGTCGACCGAGCTGTTCCCGCCCTTGTCGTATGCGGTGATGCGCAGGTTCTGCTCGCCCTCGCTCAAGTTTAGCAAGGTCACGGACCATCGGTTCCCCGAGATCGAGACACCGCCGTAGACGGCGCCCGCGTCGGGGCCAACGGTGCTTACGTTCACCACCTCGATTCGGGAGACCCCGACGTTGTCGGTACAGGAACCGGACAGGTTGATGGTCGCGCCGACGTAATCGAGATTCTCGTGGCTGTCGATTGTCAGGACCGGCGCCTCAAGGTCAACGGCCTGCCCCATGCCAACGTCGCATGAAAATACGCTAAAAGCGACGCACATAGTTAGGGCGAGGAGGGCACAGGCGGCGGTTATCTTGGGTTTTCGCATTCTCGATACCTCCGAGCGTACTCGGTATTTTTTTTGTATCACCGTAAGTAGTAAGATTGGAGATATTTTACCATAGTTTTTTAATTATTGGAAGAAGATTCGTGTGAATATATGTGAAATATCTAGTAAAGATAGTTTTAAACGAACATATACTATAGGTTTATATATATCATTCTATAATAAACCAAAAGTACATAATACAATGTACAGAATCGTATCAATACACGTACGCTTCAAGTACGCTTTTTAGTCTTCAAACCAACGCAAAACATCACTTGGCACATTGTCAGTTTCCAGAAATCGAGTATTGATACCATATCGCCTAAGATTAACTGGTTTGATCGGATTATATAAAAAGTCTATCCATGAATATTGTTTTAAGTTATCAATACACCCAACTGGTATATCCTGTATCTGGTTATTTCTTAGGGACAAATAAGGTCTATTCATTACATTAACGAAAGGCGGAAAGGGGACCTGCCCATGTGTGCAGAAAGAAATAACCTTTAAGGACGTTAATTGCCGCATATCAACCTGCTCACTGATAAAGCTTCTTACTTCATCATCAGGTATATATATCAAAAGACTTATCTTCACTAATGAGTGCATATTCTCAAGAAACTTTAAGCTCCGCACAGTCACCGAAATGAGATACAGTTCTTTTAGGGACTTTGCCTTTGTTAAAAATGAGAAATCCGTAATCATCGAGGCATTATCAATCTCAAGCGACTCGAGCTTCGGTAAGGCATCTAGGTTTTGTATACTCATTATCTGATATCCAGTTGCATCGCTATCGAAGAGTACTAATCGTTTGGTATTTTCATCTACGGACTT
>JAKPSR010000056.1 GCA_029571425.1 Spirochaetota bacterium
GGCGAAGGCGAGCTCGACGCTGGCGGCCGCGTCCCACAGCGGTCGCGGTAAGTCCTCTCCTTCCTGCCCCGCTGGGTCGATATCGGCGTTCGCGAGGACGATCGGCTTTCCGTGAAGGCATGCGTAGTCGAACAGCACGCCGGAAAGGTCGGTGACCATCGCCCTTGAGCGGGCCATCGATTGGTTGCCAGTGCGGTTTCGGTCGATCTCGACGAGGGGCGAGTCGCGATACCGCCGCTCGATGTCGGCGATGAGCGCGCGGTGCGAGACGTAGAACTGCGGGTGCGGCCTGAAGATGACGCGCTGTCCGGCGTCGGCGAGGGCGTCGATGATGCCGGTGCCGTGCGTCACGACCGAGCTCCGCATACCCCACGCGGGTGCGTAGAGGACGATGTCTTCCTCGGGGGGCGCGCCGTCTGCTCGCTCGGCCAGCATGTAGTCGAAGTAAGTGCATCCCGTCGGCAGTAGGGTCTTCTCGCGCGTGCCGCGAAGCCGCTCTAGCGCGCGGACGCTCGCTTCCTGGAAAGGGCCGACGGTCAGGAGGGTGTCATACCAATCGAAGGCGTATTTCTCGTAGAAGCAGACGTCGGTGGGCGCGTGGAAGAGATGGGCATAATGCTTGACCGATCGGGACCTTCTGAGTTGGTAGACGTCAAGGTGCGGCGTGGTCGAGACGACGAGCGGGCACGAGACGGCGTTCATCCAGGCGATCGTCGCCATTTCGCCGCCGGGCCTGAGCGGGGAGAAGCCGGGAAGTTCGAGCGAGAGGGCGGGATCGGCCGGGTCTGGCGTGACGTAGGCGCAGCGCACTCCCGCGCGCGCGAGCGCGTCGACGACGGGCTTGAAGACCTGCCAGTACCGACCGCCCTCCGACTGAAAGACCACGTCGGGAAGCGCGTTCCCCTTCGCGCCGCGTCGTGCGGCGCCCCTAAGCGATATCCGGCTTCGCGCGGCGTACCACAGGTTCCGGAGCGCGAAGGCGGCGGTCATCGCCATGCCGAAGATAGCGTAGAGGAGCAGGCTTCCCGTCCCCGGGTCGAGGTAGGCGAAGGCGTACGTCGGCGCGAGGAGCAGGAAGAGCGCGTAGAAGGCGCGCGTCATCTTTGCAGCTTGCGGTACACGCCCCGATGCGGGGTGTCCGCCTCCTTGCCGTAACGCTCGTGCCTCCACTCGGCGTACTCGCTCCAGTTTCCGTCGTACCAAACGACCTCGCCGTCTGCCTCGAAGGCGATTAGGTGGGTGCACACCCGGTCGAGGAACCAGCGGTCGTGGCTGACGACGAGCACGCACCCGGCGAAGGACTCAAGCGCCTCCTCGAGCGCGCGCATCGTGTTGACGTCAAGGTCGTTCGTCGGCTCGTCGAGTAGGAGGACGTTCGCCCCCTCCTTTACCATCATCGCCAGGTTGAGCCGATTTCGCTCGCCGCCTGAGAGGACGCCGACCTTGCGCGACTGGTCAGCGCCCGAGAAGTTGAACCACGAGCAGTACGCGCGCGAGTTCACCTCGCGCACCGGGCCGTTGATCCCGCGTCCGTTCGCGTCCACGGCGCCGAGCTTGATGACGTCGAGCCCGTCGGAGAGCTGCTCCCACACCGTTTTGTCCGGATCGAGCTTTCCGCGCATCTGGTCGACGTAGGTGAGCTTTACCGTCTCCCCGAGTCGGATGGTTCCCGCGTCTGGCTTCACGATCGCTTCCTCGCCGTTCGGTCCGCCGGTAGGGACGGCTTGTCCCGCGGCGCCCGCGATCAGCTTGAAAAGGGTCGTCTTTCCCGCGCCGTTCGGGCCGACGATGCCGACGATGGCCCCGGGGGGTACGATGAATTCCACGTTGTCGAAGAGAAGCCTGTCTCCGTAGGATTTCGCGAGGCCCTTAGCCTCGATGACCACGTTCCCGAGGCGGGGTCCGGCGGGAATAGTGATCTTGGTGTCCTTGACCTTTTCCTTCCCGTCGTCCGCGAGGAGTTTTTCGTATTGGTTGATGCGGGCCTTGCTCTTCGCGTGACGGCCCTTCGGGCTCATGCTGATCCACTCGAGCTCGCGCTCAAGCTGCTTGCGCCGGTCGGACTCTCCTTTCTCCTCTCGCGCGATGCGCTCGGACTTTTGCTGGAGCCATCCCGAGTAGTTCCCCTTCCACGGGATTCCCTCGCCTCGGTCGAGCTCGAGGATCCAGCCGGCGACGTTGTCGAGAAAGTAGCGATCGTGGGTGACGGCGATGATCGTTCCCTCGTATTGCTGAAGGTGACGCTCGAGCCAAGCGACCGTTTCGGCGTCGAGGTGGTTCGTCGGCTCGTCGAGGAGGAGGATGTCGGGCTTCTGGAGGAGGAGGCGGCAGAGGGCGACGCGGCGGCGCTCTCCGCCCGAAAGCACGTCGACGACTTGGTCGCCCGACGGGCATCGTAGGGCTTCCATCGCGAGCTCGAGCTGATTGTCGAGCTCCCACGCGTTGCAGGCGTCGAGCCGCTCCTGCACCTTCGCCTGGCGTTCCATCAGCTTGTCCATATCCGCGTCCGGGTCGCCGAACGCCTCGTTGATCGCGTCGAACTCGGCGAGGAGGTCGGTGATTTCCTTAACGCCCTCGGAAACGACTTCTTTAACGGTCTTGCCCGGCTCGAGGTGCGGCTCCTGCGCGAGGTATCCGATCGTGTAGCCCGGCGCGCACGAGGTCTCACCGAGGAATTCGGTGTCGACCCCGGCCAGGATCTTGAGGAGGCTCGACTTTCCCGAGCCGTTGAGGCCGATGACCCCTATCTTGGCGCCGTAAAAGTAGGAAAGGCTGATGTCCTTGAGGACCTGTTTCGTCCCGTGGCTCTTGGAGACACGGTCCATCGTATAGATGATTTTCTTGTCGTCTGTCGTCTTTGCCATGGAGACAGTCTACACGAAACGCGAGGATATTTCCATTGATCGGCGATGCTGCCCTGGCGTCGCGAGAGTTTATTTTTCCATAGCCCTCAGCAGGTTCACCATCTCGATCGCGACGCAGGCGGCGTCGAAGCCTTTGTTCCCCGATTTCGTCCCGGCGCGCTCGACCGCCTGCTCGATGGAGTCGACCGTCAGCACCCCGAAAGAGATGGGCTTGCCCGTCTCAAGGGACACGTGGGCGATCCCCTTTGAGGCCTCGGCGCACACGTAATCGAAATGGGGCGTCGCGCCGCGTATCACCGCGCCGAGGCAGATCACGGCGTCCACGTCGTCTCGCTCGGCGAGGCGCCGCGCCGCGAGGGGAAGCTCGAACGCGCCCGGGACCCAGGCCAGGGTAATGCTTTCCTCGTCGGCCCCATGCCGCTTCAGCGCGTCGAGCGCGCCTCCGACGAGGCGCGAGACCACGAATTCGTTGAACCGAGCGGCGACCAGGGCGTAGCGCCCTTTCCCGGCGACGAGTTTCCCTTCAATTACCTTCATATTGCCCTCCTGTTGTCATGTATATGCTCCATGCGCTCTTCCTTGGTGCGGAGGTAGCGCTCGTTTCGCTCATTCGACTTCACGATGATGGGAACCCGCTCCATCACCTCGATCCCGAACGACGAGAGGCCGGATATCTTCGCGGGGTTATTGGTCATAAGCCTGACCGGTCCCACGCCGAGGTCGCGAAGGATCTGCGCGCCCGCGTGGTAGTCGCGCTCGTCCGCGCGGAAGCCGAGCCGAAGGTTGGCGTCGACCGTGTCGAGCCCGCGATCCTGAAGCTCGTAGGCGCGGAGTTTGTTGACGAGCCCGATGCCCCGCCCTTCCTGCCGGAGGTATACGAGCACGCCCCGTTTTTCGTCGGCTATCACGCGAAGGGCGATTTCGTACTGCTCTCCGCAGTCGCACCGCCGCGACCCGAGCGCGTCTCCGGTTAGGCACTCGGAGTGCACTCGCGCGAGGACCGGCTCGCCGTCGGTGACGTTTCCCATCGCGAGGGCGACGTGCTCAGCGCCGGTAAAGGTCTCGCGGTAGCCGTACAGGCGAAAGTCGCCGAAGTCCGTCGGAAGGACGGTCTCGGCGACTCGCTCGACGAGGCGCTCCCGCGCCTGGCGGTAGCGCGCGACGTCGGCGACGCTGAGGAATGGCAGTCCGTGCTCAGCGGCAAAGCGGGTAAGGTCATCGCCTCGGGCCATGGCGCCGTCGTCGCGGAGTATCTCGCAGATGACCCCGGCATGGGCCGTCCCGTGTGTCGGTTCGGGCAGGGCGAGTCGGACGAGATCGACGGCCGCTTCCGTGTGGCCGCGCCGCTCAAGGACGCCACCCGCTCGCGCCGCGAGGGGAAAGAGGTGGCCGGGCCTACGCAGGTCGCTCCCCGCGCTTCCGGGATCCGCGAGGGCGCGGGCGGTGATGGCGCGATCCGCGGCCGATATCCCCGTTCCCGTCGCGACGGCGTCAACGGAAACGGCGAACGCGGTTCCGTGAGGGTCGGAATTAGCGCTCTCCATCGGGCGAAGCCCAAGCTCGCCGAGGCGAGCGGACTCCATCGCGACGCAGACGAGGCCGCGTCCCCGGCTTACCATGAAATTCATCGACTCAGGCGTCGCGAACTCGGCCGCCATCACGAGGTCGCCCTCGTTCTCGCGGGATTCGTCGTCCGCCACGACTACCATGCGGCCTTCCCGTATCGCCTCGAGCGCGGCTTCTACCCGCGCCATGCTCCTTTCTTGCATTGTTTTTCTCCTTTTCATGCGAAACCGTGCGCGCGAAGGAATGCCTCGTCGACGCGCGAACGCGCAGTTGTGGCTTGCGGGGCGGCGGCCGCCGCAACGGCCGCCGCGCGCGCGTATCTGGCGAGCTGGTCGCACTCAATGTGGACCGAGTCCCCGACTCGCCTCGCGCCGAGCGTGGTGACGAGCCGCGTGTGCGGGATCAGCGAAACCGAAAACCATCCTTCGCCGATACCTTGGACCGTGAGGCTTGCGCCGTCGACGGCGATCGATCCGGCTGGCGTGACGAGCGCCGCGATCGAGTCGTCCATCGAGAGGCGAAGGACGGTCGCGTTCCCCTCTCTCGCGCGCGAAAGGACGCGCGCGATGCCGTCCACGTGCCCGGAGACGAGATGCCCGCCGATCCTTCCCGAGGCCGAAAGGGCCCGC
>JAKPSR010000069.1 GCA_029571425.1 Spirochaetota bacterium
TGCGCCCTGTCCCTGTGCTTCGTCCTTATTCCCGCGCGTGCCGGCGAGCGGACGATACCGGTCGACATTTTCTTGATGGTCGACAAGTCCCTCTCCATGGCCGAACCGGGTAAATTCGAGAGCATGCATCGCTGGGTCCGGGACCAGCTAATCGGGCAAATCCTGATCGATGGGGACTGGATCACCATCTACGACTTCTACGGAGTCTCAAAAAACCTCCTGACGGCCGAGATATCGAGTTCTGCTGACCGGGATCGCGTCATTGCCGTGATCGACGGGATCAAACCGGACGGAAAGTACACCGACATCGGCTTAGCCTTAGACACTATAAAGGAAGCCCTTGAGCTACGGGGCACGAATGGGCGGCACAAGATCATGCTCCTCCTTACCGACCTAAAGCAAGAAGCCCCCTGGACGTCCCGTTACGCGGGCTCGCCCGAATCCTTCGAGAGCCCCTACCTTGCCGAAGCGCGGATAATCCAGCATGATGCCTGGTACGAGATCACCCTCGACATGGACATCCAGGACAAGGTGGTCAAGGCGAGCAAGGATTTGTTCGCCTCGATCGAGGAGAATAAGGATAGCCCGATCGGGACCGCGCCGACGGGTTCTCGGGAACTCGCTGAGGGCCCTGCCGACGGAACGTCGGGCGACGGGACGTCGGACGACGGGACATCAGGAGGAAGCGCGTCGAAAGGACTTGTAGCGTCGGTGACGCGAATAGCGCGTGAACGGCCTGCCCTCCTCGCCCTTGCCCTTATCCCCCTTGCCCTCGTGATCGGCGGTGGTATCGCCCTGGTTAGGACGCGACGCCGCGCTGACGATGATGAGCCCAAGGGCGCGTCTTCGAGCGTAACGCGGGTGTAGACGCGGATTAGACCAGAACGACGTACGGGCATCTCGATATAGAGTATCTTTTCGAGGTGTCATTGGTATTGATCTCTAAAGAGTCAATTAACTCTAATTATTGAGTCGCTATGAAACGAAAGACCATTTATCTCGCCACGCTCGCCCTATTCGCGTTCGTTGCCCTCCTTTTTGGTGTGTATCGATACACCCGAGCCCTCTTTCCGGGAGCGCCTCGCGCTGCAAGAACCGTTATCCCGCGCGGAAGCGATGCCGCCGAGCTCGACTCGAACCAGCTCGGCGACGAGCGCGCGTATGACGAGACGAAAAGCGCGCCCGTAATCCCCCTCACGCCCGAAGAGAGCTTTATACAGGCTTTATCGGTAGACCTTAATCGCGATGGCCAGGTCGACCAGGTGATCGCCCTTAAGCGCGCCGCGGAGCCAAACGTGTATCTCGTCGCCGCGATCCACAACCCCCTAACCGGGCAGCCCGAGCGAGTCGCCGAGATCAAGACCGGCGTCACCCAGGTACGAACCCTCGCCTTCTACGCCATGGACGTCGTCGGCGACCGATCGAACGCCCTCGTCTACTCGGGGATGACCCAGGAAAACCTCCAGCTCCTGGCCGTGTACCTACCGGCTACGGGCCAGGACGGGAAGACGGCGCTTCGCGCTGTCGCCGATCTCCGCTCGGACGGGCCGATCGCCGTGCAGGAAACTCGACGGAGCGAGGCGTACAATCTTGGGTTGACGAACGGGGATAGCTACCCGATCTACGCCTACCATTCCGATCCCGAATCGCCGCAAACCCTCAGCCAAATCGAGCGCGTCTACCGATGGGACGCGAACCGCCAACGCTACGAACTCGCCTCGGAGGCGAAGATAGCGGGAAAGAAGATCGAGTCCCAGATACTGCGACAGCTGCAGGGGGGAAACCTCGAGGCTTTCGAGGACTTCCTTTCCGGACTCTGGTTCCGGCAGGGAGAGGCTTCGTCCGACGACGCCCGATACGTGTTCTTCAACCTCGACGAAGACGATATTCTTTTCCACAGCGGATCCACCGAGGAGATATTCCTGCGCGAGTCGGGCGCGCCGCGCCGGTATGGGGTGTACTTCTCCAGCCGAAATCGGTCCATACCGAGCATACGGCGCTTGATCGACATTGAGCTTACCGGCATCGACGAGATACGGGTCAAGGTATTCGAGGACGTGCGCCTAAAGATCGGGGTCGCGTCGGACTGGGACGGGAGTTACCGCAAGATGGCGGGTACCGTACCGGCGCGCGCGAGAGAGGGAGACGCGGCCCGCGACCGCGTCTCGGCACTCCTTGCCGAGGGAGGCGCGTGGGCAGCGGGCGACGGGCAGGAACTTCGGCTTGACGGCGGCAGGTATACCCTCTCGACGCCCGCCGGGGTCGAGTCGGGGGGATGGGCCCTCGTGGCGGTCAAGGGCAGGGCCGTGTTCCAATTAAAAGGTACGTCCACGCCCTCGCGCTTTTACCTCGTCGAAGAACCCAAGGACACAGCCGGTCAAGTCCTAATACTGACGCCGGTTCGCGTCTCGATCGATGGCACTGAATTCCTCGGGCCGCCTCCCATCCGTTTCGAGCGGGGACGACTGCGGTAACGAAGGAGCGCGATCAATCGGTATCGCGCGCGTTATTTTCTATTATTACTTCTCGAACAGAGGAAAGGACTCGAATCCCGCGTCCTTAAGCCTTGGACCGACCTCGCCCCGAGGATCCTCGGGCACGAGAACGGCGAAGTAGACGGTGCCGCTCGGCCGTTTCTCGTTCCGGACAATCGGCTCAAATCCCTTCGCGCGCAGTTTGGCGACGAGCTCATCCGCGTAGTCCCTCTGGCGGAAAAACCCGAGCTGATGCCACGTTGGCCGCGGATGCTCGTCTCCCGACGTTAAGGCGTCGGCCGATACTTTAGCGTCTGCCACCGCTTTATCGTCGCCCGACGCCTTAGTGTCGCCCGACACTTTAGTGTCGGCCGGTTCCGAAACGGGGGCGGATTTCGACACGACGCTCTTAGCGCTTCCTTTCGCCGCGAACGCCGCGATAGACCGCGCGTCGCGGGGCATCAAGTACCAAAAGGAAATAGGCGCGATTCCCATCTCGCCGCGCGCGACGGCGGCCTCCGGGCTCGCGGGATGGCGAGCGAGGAGCCGGTCGCGCGCCGAGGCGTCCGAGTCCGACCACCACAAAGTAAAAAGGAGGGCCGGCTCGTAGGCAGCGAACGCCGGTTGGTCGGCGTAGGAGCGAATCTGCGAGAGCGCGGGGCGCGGGTCCTCCGCGGAAGAGAGGGATATCCAGGCGGCGTATACCCGTGCGCGGGCCAGGACGGCGTCGTCAAACGAGGCAAGGAGGACCGAGCTGACCAGGGCATTGGCGCGCTCGGCGTCGCCCAGCGAGAGTCGGCAACGCGCGGCGTCGAGGACGAGCCCTTCGTCGCGGCTTCCGGCGCCGGACGACGCGGCCTCGAGATAGTGGTCGGCCGCGCGATCGGCGAGGGCAAGCCGTTCCTCGTAGTCGGCGAGAAAGCGCAGGACCGCGCGCTTCGAGGCGGGCTCGCCGAGCTTTCGCGCGCCCGATTCGAGGGCGGCGATCACCTTCTCGCTTTCCTTGCGGGAAATCGCCTCGGCGATGACGGAATCAGCCGTTTGGGCGGCGAGGGACGCGGCGAGGAGGGAGAACGCAAGGGCAAGGGTCGCGCGGTTCACGGTTAGTCGACGTCCTTAATCAATTGAATAATCCCGCGACGAGTAGCGCTCTGGCTCCCCATGCCGGGAGGCGCCCTTGCCGCGCGCTTTCTTTGCCGATCGGTCGACGCCCTCGCCGAGTTGGCGGGGAGGAGCGCGCCGGTCGCGTTTGAGGAAAAAGGGAACGACGGAGAGGGCCCCCGCGAGATAGGCGAAAAGAAGGCTGACGAAAACGGGAACGTCCTTGAAGGTGCGGACGAGCAAATTGACGTCGCATCGATTGTCGAGGTTGACTCCGATGAAGACGGTCGCGACGACGAGCGCGGCCAAGAATAGGATCAGTTTCCAGGGCATGTGCCCCCTCCTTACCCGACTATTCTCGCACGGAACGTGCGCCCGCGCAAGGACACGAGCTCGGCCTCGACGAAGTTCCCGACGGCCGAACGATCGACCTCGCGGCCGAAGACGACCATCTCCCCAAGCTCGGTATGCCCTAATAGCTCGTCCGGGTCGTTTCGCGAAACTGACTCGACGAGGACGGTCGCGACGGAACCGACGCGGGCGCGCATACGGCTTGCCGTGATCGAGTGTTGGAGCTTGATGACCCGGGCCAGTCGTTCCTTCTTTACCTCGTCCGCAATCCGATTCGGCAAGGAGGCGGCCTTCGTCCCCTCGCGCGGATTATAATGGTACATATACGCCGAATGGAAGCCGACCTCGCGCATGAGCGAGAGGGTCTCCTCGAGGTCCTCCTCGGTCTCGCCGGGAAAGCCCACGAGGATATCGGTGGAGAGCGCGACGCCCGAAATCCCGGAGCGCACGCGCGAGACGAGGGAGAGGTAGTCCTCGCGGGTATAGCGTCGGTTCATCCCCTCGAGGATTCGGTTCGAGCCGTGCTGGACGGGCAGATGGACGAGGCGGCAGAAAACCGGTTCCCGCGCGAGCGCGGCGATCAGGGCGTCGGAAAGGTCCTTCGGGTGGCTCGACATAAAGCGGATCCAGCCAACAGTCGCCAAGCGCTGGGCCGTCGCTATGCGCCGGGCCGTCGCTACGCGGCGGGCTATGAGGGTCACGAGGTCGGGAAAGGAAAGCGTCGAGCCCGCGACGGGCCGCCCGCCGGGCAGGGCGTCGAGTTCCGGTATCGCGTCCCCGGGGCGCACGACGTAGCGCCAGGAATTGACGTTCTGCCCGAGGAGGGTTACCTCGCGCACCCCGTTCTCCGCGAGGACGTCGAACTCGTCGAGTATGTCCGCGAGCGGTCGGGAAACCTCGCGTCCCCTGACGTAGGGGACGATGCAGTACGAGCAGAAATTGTCGCAACCGTTCATGATCGGGACATAACTCTGGAAGGTCCCTTCGCGGTAGGACGAGGCGGCGAAGAGGTAGCCGCCCGATGCGGGCTCCTCGGCGTGGCCGAGGTCAGCCCCCTCCTCGATCGCGCGAAAGATGCCCTCGAAGGTTCCGCGCTCGAACATCCCAACAACGCGGTCGAGTCGCGGGAAGCGCGCCTCGAGCCCGTCCCGTATGCGCTCGGCCATGCAGCCCATGACGACGACCGCGAGCTTGCGCCGCTTCTTCTGGGCGTGGAAGTGGCTGATGCGCGAGAGGGCGCGCGTCTCGGCCGTCGCGCGTACCGAGCAGGTGTTAATGACGACGAGGTCGCTCTCGTCGGCGGTGGGCGCCTCGGCCCAACCGCGCTCGACGAGAAGCCGCTCGACGGAGGAGGACTCCGCCTGATTCATCTGGCAGCCGTATGTCTCGAAAAAAAACGTCACCGCGCGCCCCCCTCGGCGTAGGCGAAGGCGCTATGGTTATGGATGCTCTCGAAGTTTTCAGCCTCGACGCTGTACCAGGGGAAGGAGCCAAGCCGAGGTATCGCGAGGACGACGTCGCGGACGAGGTCCTCG
>JAKPSR010000109.1 GCA_029571425.1 Spirochaetota bacterium
AACTGCATCAACTCGGGCTTCAACCAGATCTACATCCTGACCCAGTTTAACTCGGCGTCACTCCACATGCACATCGCGCGGGCGTATAACTTCGACACCTTCTCGGGTGGTTTCGTCGAGATCCTCGCCGCCGAGCAGACCTTCGAGCACTCGGGGTGGTACGAGGGAACCGCCGACGCGGTTCGGAAGAACTTCCTCCACTTCAAGACCCAAAAGCCAACCCACTATATCATCCTCGCGGGCGACCAGCTCTATCGAATGGACCTCGATGAGTTCCTCCGCAAGCACGAGGAATCGGGCGCGGACATCACCATCGCCTGCACCGCCGTCAACCGCGCGGACGCCTCCGGCTTCGGCATCCTGAAGACCGACGCGAAGGGCCGCATCACCGAGTTCATGGAAAAGCCGGGGCCGACGAAGGACATCTCCGACTGGATAATCCCGGACGGCGCGCGCACCCCAGCCGCGACCGGCGGCCGCGATTACCTCGCCTCGATGGGCATCTACATCTTCAACTCCGCCGCGATGGAGGAGTCTCTCAACAACGAGCTCACCGACTTCGGCAAGGAGATCATCCCCGCGGCGATTAAGCAGTACGCCGTGTCGGCCTACGTCTACGACGGATATTGGGAAGACATCGGAACGATCAAGAGCTTTTACGACGCGACCCTCGACCTGACCGGCATCACCCCGAAATTCAACTTCTACGACGAGGACGCCCCGATCTACACGCATAACCGGAACCTTCCCTCCTCCAAGATCAACAGCGCCCGCCTCGACCAGGTGAACGCGAGCGAGGGTTGCGTGATCACGAACGCCGCGATCACCCGCTCGGTCATCGGCATCCGCTCGATCATCGAGTCGGGCACCACCCTTGAGGGGGTCATCTGCATGGGCGCCGACCTCTACGAGACCGACGCCGAGAAGGCGGATAACGGCAAGCGGGGTATACCGAACATCGGGATCGGGCGGGATTGCGCGATCAGGCGGGCGATCATCGACAAGAACGCCAGGATCGGCAACCGCGTCACGGTCGGCATGGGCGCGACCCCGGCGGACGGTGACTACGGCTACTACCACGTCATCGACGGGATCTACGTGATCACGAAGAACGCGGTCGTGCCGGACGGCACGTCTATCTAGTAAGGATTCGCGCGGGCATGCACCGCGCCAAAGAGAAAAGCCCCGGGCAGTCCCGAGGCTTTTTTTTATCCCGAGAAACGGGCGCTCTCCTCGGCGATCAGGGCGACGCCGCGCCTGACCTCCTCGATCGGCCGCGCGTAGTTGATCCTGACGCACCGCTCGCGGTGGGGGTGGCGGCTCCAGGCGGTCTCTTCCTCGCTCCCCTCGGCGAGCCCGAAGAAGAAGTACTCGCCGGGGACCACGACCACCCCGCGCTCCTTGAGCCGCGCGTAGAGCTCCATCGACGTGATCGAGAGGTCGTTAATGCAAAGCCAGAGGAAGATCGAGCCTTCGGACCTATGGACGAGGTAATCCCTGCCCGAGAAGGCCTCGCGCACGGCGGCGAGCGCCTCCTCCGACCGCGCGCGGTAAAACGGCCTGACGGCGCGGGACGCGACGCGCGCGAGCTCGCCCGAGCGGACGAGCCCCTCGGCGAGCACCTGCCCAAGAGAGCCCGACGCGAGGGCGACGATCGAGTTGAGCGCCCCGAGGGCCGAGACGGTCTCGCGGTCGGCGACGACGATCCCGGAGCGCAGGGCCGGAAGGCCGATCTTTGAAAGGCTCATCGAGAGGACGATGCCGGGTTCCCAGCGCGGGACGGGCTCAACGCCGTCGGGAAGGCCCATGCGGTCGGGGAAGATGATGTTCGGGAAAGGAACACCGTAGGCGTTGTCGACGAGGAGCGGTATCCCGCTCCGGCGCGCGAGGGCAGCGAGGGCCGCGACCTCCGCGTCGGTAAGCACGTTCCCGGTGGGGTTCGTCGGCCGCGACACGCAGATCGCGCCGACCTCCGGGTGGGCGGCGAGGTAGCGATCGACGAGGTCGAGGTCTATCGAGTACTTAAAGCTGCGGTCATCGAAAGACTGATGCCGGGCCGGCAAGGTCACGAAGGTCCCGTGGTCGATGCCCTGATCCGCGTAGCCGACGTACTCGGGCACGAGTGGAAAGAGGATCGTTCGGCGGCTCGGCTCGGCGCCGGAGAGCAGGTTGAAAAGGTAGAAGAACGCTGACTGACTCCCGTTCGTCACGGCGACGTTCTCGGGTCCTACGTCCCATCCATACCGCCCGCGCAGGAAATCGGCGATCGCCTCCAGGAAGGATACGCGTCCCTGCGGGGCGTCGTACCTGCCGATCGCGTCCTCAAAGGCGCCGCGCTCGGCGAGGAGCCGCTCCATCTCGGCGCGGTACAGGGACTCGACTTCCGGAATGCGCGCGGGGTTCCCGCCGCCGAGGAGGCAGGCCTCGAGGCCTGAGGGAAGGGGCCGGCCAATGTCGTCCATCAGCCGGAGTATCCCCGACTCGCCGACGAGCTTCGCGCCGAATGAGGAAAGGACCATCTCGATTACACCGGGTTAGCCGGGGTCGGCTCCGGTTTCTCGGTATCGCTGTAGTCGGGCTCCGGGATCGCCACCATCGGACGCTTCCGCGTCTTGATTACGATCTTCCCTTCCTTCGCGTCGACGATCACCGTATCGCCGGGGGAAACCTTGCCCGATATAATCCTGAGCGAAAGCTCGTCCTCGATCTCGCGCTGGATCAGGCGCCGCATCGGGCGCGCTCCGAACGCCGGCTCGTACCCGTTCTCGGCGAGGTAGTTCCGCGCCGCGGGCCTGACCGAGAGCTCAACGCGCTGCTCGCCGAGCCGTGACTCGAGCTCGCCCAACTGTATCCCCAATATACGCATGACCTCGTCGCGCGAAAGCGCGCCGAACACGACGATGTCGTCGACGCGGTTGATGAACTCGGGGTTGAAGAGGCGCCTGAGCTCGCCGAGCGCGCTCGCCTTAATGTCAGCGTAGTCGAGGAGTCCGGCGTCGTCCGCGCTGAAGCCGAGTCTATTCTCCTTGGAGATGAGGCGGGCGCCCGCGTTACTCGTCATGATGATAACCGTGTTGCGGAAGTTGACCGTATGGCCGAGGTTATCGCGGAGCTCGCCTTCCTCCAGCACCTGCAAAAGGAGGTTGAACACGTCGGGATGCGCCTTCTCGATCTCGTCGAGAAGGATCACCGAGTAGGGGTTGCGCCTGATCTTCTCGGTCAGCACACCGCCCTCGTCGTAGCCGACGTAGCCCGGGGGCGCGCCGACGAGGCGCGATGCGTTGTGCTTCTCCATGTAGTCGCTCATGTCGACGCGGACGAGGGATTCCTCCGAGCCGAAGAGGAATTTCGCCAGGGTTTTGGCGAGAAGGGTCTTTCCGACGCCGGTAGGCCCGAGGAATATGAACGAGCCAAGAGGCCGCTTGGTGGAGGATATCCCCGCGCGCGCGCGCCTGATCGCGCTCGAGACGGAGGCGATCGCCTCGTCCTGCCCGATGACGGTCCGATGGAGTTCTTCCTCGAGGTTGACGAGGCGGCGCGTCTCGGACTCGCTCAGCGTGCTCGCGGGCACGCCCGTCATGATCGACACGACGCGGCAGACGTCCTCGGGGGTGACGACGGCCACCGCGACCGAATCGGGGTTCTGCCAGCGCTCGCGCACCCGCTCGAATTCCTCGCGTAGGCGCCGCACCTCGTCGCGCACGATCGCGGCGCGCTCGTAGTTCTGCGTCTGCACGAGTTCCTTCTTCTGGGCCGCGAGCTCGGCTATCCGACCCTCGAGCTCGGCGAGCTCGCCCGGTCGCACGTCATTCTCGATCTTCTTCATCGCGCCCGACTCGTCGAGCACGTCGATCGCCTTATCCGGGAAGAAACGGTCGGTAAGGTACCTGCGCGAGAGGTCGACGACCGTCCTGAGGGTCTCGGCCGGATAGGAAACCGCATGATGCTCCTCGTATCGACCCTTGATGCCCTCGAGTATGCGCAGGGTATCCTCGGCGTCCGGCTCGGCGACCAGTATGCTCTGGAAACGGCGCTCGAGGGCGGCATCCTTCTCGAAGTACTTGCGGTACTCGGCCAAGGTCGTCGCGCCGATGCACTGGAGCTCACCGCGCGCGAGAGCGGGCTTCAGCATGTTGGACGCGTCCATCGCGCCCTCCGCGCCTCCCGCCCCGATTATCGTGTGAAGCTCGTCGATGAAGAGGATGATATTCCGGGCCTCGGTAATCTCCTTGATGATCCGCTTCAGCCGCTCCTCGAATTCGCCGCGGTACTTCGTGCCCGCGATGACGGAGGCAAGGTCAAGCACGAGAAGCCGCTTCCCGATCAGGTTGCGCGGCACTTGCTCGGCGACGATGCGCTCGGCGAGCCCCTCGACGATGGCGGTCTTCCCTACCCCCGGCTCGCCGATCAGGACCGGGTTATTCTTGTTACGCCTGGAAAGGATCTGGACGACGCGGCGAATTTCCTTCTCGCGCCCAACTACGGGGTCGAGCTTTCGCTCGCGGCTCATCGCGGTGAGGTCGCGGCTGAACTCCTGCAGCAGGCTGGCGTTCCGCGGCTGACCCTGCTCCTGTCCCGGGGATTTTTTCGGCCGCGCGACCGCGGTCGTGTCGCGAAGGGAGGTCGTCTCCTGGACGGCCTGGCGGATCTCGTCGACCGAGATCGTCTCCTTCTCGAAGAAACGGCTCATCACGCTTTGCGTCTCGCGGGCGCAGGCGAGGAGGATGTGCTCGGTGCCTATATAGTCGTGACGGAGGGTCCGCGCCTCGATCGAGGCGGCGTCGAGCATGCCCCTGAGGCGGCGCGATGGGGGAATGTCCCCGAACACGATGGCGCCGCTGCGGGCCGGGAGGGCTTGCTCAAGCTGGAGCTGAAGGGAAAGAAGGTTAACCTTGAGGCTTTGAAGGACGGAAAAACCCACCCCGTCGGCGGAATGGATAAGCGCGAGCATAACGTGCTCCGGGAGGAGCTGCTCGGCGTTCGATCGCTTCGCCTCTTCCTGGCTTTGGACGGTCAGGAGTTTCTGCGCGCGCTGTGACAGGCCTTTAAACACGGTGTTTATCTCCTTTCCTTGATATCGACGTCCTTCAGCACTTCCTGAATGACCATCGCCCGCAATCGGTCGACGCGCCGTTCCTCGCCGGTCACGTCCTCTTCAATAATAATACTTCCGCCCATAATAACAAAGGTAATATGCGCGTTCTGCACCCGGTACATTAGGGCCGTCAGCTCGCGGTCGCGCACGCCGGTGACGAGGCCAAGGGAAAGCCCGAGCTTTATCCGGTGTATGAGGTCGACGGCTTCCCGCGAGCCGATGAAACGGGCGTATTTCGCCGTCGCCGCCGCGCGGTAGACGGCATCCTCGACCGTCGTGGGGCGCGTGGAATAGAGCTCACGGCGGCTTCGTCGCTCGAATTCGACGAGTTTTCCGACCGCGAGGCTAAAGGCTTCGATCTGACCTTCCACGTCCCCGGACGCAGACGACCCAGTCGACACCTGATAGAGGAAGCCCAGCGACTCGTCCGGCGATTCGGAGCCGTAGTAACCGCGAACGGTGAATCCCTGCGCGAGATAGTCGCGTAAAACCCGATCGATCATCCCGGACATCGATATTCCGGGCAACGAGAGAATGGCGCTCGCCTTCATCCCGGTGCCTAGGTCGGTCAATGAGGCGGTAAGGTACCCAAGGTCCTCGGCCGCGCTAAACTGAACCGTTCGCCTCAAGGCGGACTCGATTCCCTGCGCCTCGGCGAGGGCGACTTGCGGGGCAAGGCCGGCCGAGAACGCGGCGACGCGCACGTGGTCGCAGACGTTCACCGTAGCGGAGACGACCCCGTCGCCCCTAACCACGACGGCGCGCCAGGGCTCGGAGCCCGTGTCAGCCTCGATCACGCCGCGCTCCGAGAGGATGCGCCTACCGGGGGCGTCGAGGTTCGACATCCGCACCATCTGGTAATCCTCCGCGCGGTCGAGCTTGTTGAAGGCGTCGAAAACGAGGGATTGAACGCTCTCGGCGTCGTCTGAGGTGAACGCGCCGGGAAATGAGTATCCGGCGAGGTTCCGCGCGAGCCTCACGCGCGACGAAAGCACGACGTCGGACTCGGGTCCCTCCGCCGCGTACCAAGCGTCCGTGGGCGGCGTCATCCTTCCTCCCCGAGCGCGCGGAGGCGATCGCGATAGTAGGCGGCCATCTCGTACTCCTCGTGCGCGAGGGCCTTCTCGAGCTCCTTGCGGAGCGACGCGCGGTCGGCGGACAGCGGCTTGAACGCGTCGATCTTCGGGGGCAACTCGCCCCGGTACCTAACCTCGATCCCCTCCCTCCTGAGGACGGCGAGTATCTCGGCGCGGAAATGGAGGTAGCAATCGGCGCAGCCGACGCGGCGTCTCTTGCGTATGTCGGCGAGGGCGGTGCCGCAGCGAGGGCATGCCCGCTTGTCCTCCTCCTTCCCGTCGATGAGCCCATTGAATATACCGGCGAGTGACACCTCGACCTTGCCGGGCCCCGCGGAGAAACCGCGAGAACGCGCGCATTCCTCGCACAGGTGAAGCTCCACCGTCGAGTCCTTGCTGATCTGCTGAACGAGCATTACCGCGGGACGCTCCCCGCAGAGGTCGCATTTCATCAAACCTTCCTTAAGGTGTCGATAGGCCGCTCGCGCCCGGCCCGAATCGCCGGGAACAAGGCCGCGCACACCGACAGTACCAGTGTACCCGATGTTATGAAAAAAATCTCGCCGAAATCGATGGTTACCGGTATCCGCTCAAGGTAGTACGCCGGATCCAACAGGTAAACGTGGCCGATCGCCGCGCCCGGCGGGCCGATGAGCCGTGCGACGAAGAGGTTACCGACGTTCACGGCGCGCTCGAGAAAGGCGAACATCTCGTTGACGTGGACGGCGAGGAATATCCCCGTCGGGACGCCGACGAGGGCGCCGCCAAGCCCGGTTAAGAACCCGGCGAGCAGGAATGAGAAGGTGATCCCGCCCGGGGGGGCTCCCGCGCTCTTGAGTATGGCGATCTCCCGCCGTCGCTCGAGGACGAGCATGACGAGCGCCGACGATACGTTCGCGCACGCGACGAGGACGATCAAAAACATGATGAAGAGGAGGATCGCCTTGGTAGTCCGGAACGAGGTGAACTGTGACCTATTGAGGTCGGCCCAAGTAAAGACCGAAAAGCCCTCCGGGCTCGCCTCGCGCGCGGCCGCGACCGCGCCCGAGAGATCGGCGAAGGCGTCGACCGTCGAGACGTTGACGAAGCTCCGAGACGAGACAGGATCGAGTATCCGGTATCCCGAGCCAAGAGCGATGAAGCACCAAATCCCGTCAAGTTCCTGATAACCCGACGAGAACACCGATCGGACGACAAAGCTCGAGAAGCGCGGAAAGCTCCGCCCGCCGGCCGATCGCGCCATGGTAACGACGCGCACGGTGTCCCCTGCCTTCGCGCCGATGGAATCGGCGAGCTTCTTCCCAAGAAGGATATCGCGGGGACCGAGGTCCCCCTCCCCGATCGCCGGCGTCGCCTCGAGAAGGCCCGCCGCGGGGCGGTTCTCCGCGAAAAACGCCTCGTCGACCGCGCGCACCGTCGAGCCGCCCCTTCCCTTGGGCCCGACGACAATGGCGTAACCCTGCCGCTCCGCCCAGGCCCCGACGACAGAGCCTGAACTATCGGAAGCGACGATGCGATCGGCGAGGTCGCGCATCTCTGTCGCGCCCCAGCCGGTCTCGGAAAGGCCCGAGTAGTCGACCGCCTGCACGTGCGAGGTGCCGAGCTCGACGAGCCGAGAGGTGATCCCCTCGATCATCCCGTCGGAGACGACGAGGACCACCACCAACGGGACGAGGCTCAGGCCGATGCCGAGCATCGACCCAAAGAGGCTGCGCCTCGCGTTCGACCTCTCGCCCGAGCCCCCGATGCCGAGGAAGCGCGCGGCGAGCAGGAGTGGGTAGCGTCCGCTCATTGCCGCACCAACCGCATGCCCTCGAACCGGTACCGCTCGTCGCCCGCGAGGGCCATCTCGCGGTCGTGCGTGACGAGCACGAGGGCGCGACGGCGCGCAGAGACGACGGAGAAAAGGAGTTCCCTCACCGTCGCGGCATTCGCCGGATCGAGGTTACCGGTCGGCTCGTCGGCGAGGACGAGGGCGGGATCGTTGACGAGGGCGCGCGCGACGGCGGCGCGCTGACGCTCTCCTCCCGACATCTGGGAAGGATAGTGGCTCGCCCGATGCTCCAGGTTGACGTCGGCGAGAAGCGACCTTGCCCGCTCCGTCGCCTCGCGCATCGGAACGCCGGCGATAAAGGCGGGCAGCATCACGTTCTCGAGGGCGGTGAAGTCTTTAAGAAGGTGATGGAACTGAAAGACGAGGCCGAGGTATCCTCGCCGATACGCGGTGAGTCCTCGCTCGTCGAGGCTATCGATCTGGTAAGGCCCAGCCCGCACCGAACCACCGCTCGCCGCCTCGAGGCCGCCGATGATGTTGAGCAGGGTGCTCTTACCGCACCCGGACTCGCCGGTGATGACGACTTTTCGCGCCGCCTCGACCCTCAGGTCAACCCCCGCGAATATCTCAAGGCGATCCGCGCCGGCGCCGAAAACCTTCGACACCCCTGCTAATTCGAGAACCGCGTCACTCATAGCGAAGCACCTCCGCGGGCGTGAGTTTAAGTATGGCGCCGCTCGCCGCCCAGGCTGCCGCCGCGGCGGAAAGCGCGCCGAAAAGGTACACGAAGAGCGCCTCGGGGAAGAGGATGCGCGTCGGGACCTCGGTCAGGTAGAAATTGGCCGGGCTAAATATCGAGAAGCTCGCGTCCGCGCCGCCGCCCGCGAGCGACCCGGCGAACCGGATGAAGGCGTTGACGACGCGCTCGGTCGCGTCGAACACCTCATTGATCCTGACCGAGAGAAACAAGCCCGCTGCGAGGCCAAAGCTCGCGCCGGCGAGGCCGACGAAAAGCCCATTCGCGATAAAGACGAGCTGAATATCCCGGCTCGGCGAGCCAAGCGCGGATAGCACGCAAATCTCCTCGCGCCGTTCGTACACCGATCGTCGCATCGAGTGATACACGTTCACCGTCACGACGAGGAAGATAAGGACGACGAGCGTTAGGAGCATGGCCTTCTCGGACTTAAGGGCGCCGAAGAACGATCGGTTATAGTCCCTCCACGACTCGGTCTTAAGATTCGGAAGCTCGCGCTCGACGAGTGCCCTGTAGGCGGCGTCGCCCTCGACGTCGTCGAGCTTCACCGCCGCGATCAGGGGAGCCTCGGGG
>JAKPSR010000128.1 GCA_029571425.1 Spirochaetota bacterium
CCCCGCGTCCCGCAGCGCCTTGCGGAACCCGCGGAGCGTCGCCTCGGCGGGCGCGGATTCGACGTAATCGAGGAATCGCAACGTCCGCGGGCGGGCGACGACGGGCGTGGGGAGCGCCGCCGCGCGGTCCCGCGAGACCGCATGAACGCCCGACTCGTCGATGATCTCCGCCGCCTGCGCCTCGACGTCCGGAGGAATGCTCCACGGCTCCTTCAGCTTCTTCAGAACCGTCGTGTTCAGGGAACACTTCAGCGGCATGACATTCTCGACGGGGATGTCGGCGGGCGACGCCCCCTTCAGGATCTCGGCGGCCAGATACCCCTGGAAGCGTCCCACATCGACATAATCGGCGCCGAGACCGGCGAGCGCCCCCTTTCTCGCGTTCGCGGCGGCGTACCCGATGACGGGGATTCCCGCCGCGTCCGCCGCCCGAACGAGCGACTCGAAGGCCGACTCCACGGTGTTGTCCCCGCCGACGATGAAGGCCTGGATCCCCTGCGACGTCAGCGCCGAGGCGGCTTCGTAGACCGCCGACGAATTGTCCGCCGTCACAGAGAGGAACTCGATTCCGATCTCCTCGCACGTCTTCTTCGCCAGATCGAAGCAGGCCCGGGAACACGCCTCGGACGGATTCATCACCGTTCCGACGCGCTTCAGGCCGGGGTAGAGCCTGCGGCAAAGCAGCACCGCCTCGCGGACCGGCTGAAAGGTTCCAACGCCCGCGAGCCATGCGGGGTGGTCCCTGTGGTTTTCCCTGTTTATACCCACTCCGGCGGCGTACGGGTCCGTCACGGCGCCGAACACGTGAACGGCCTTCCCCGCCTTGTTCGCCGCAGCCGCGACCTGCAACATGGGCGTGCTGATGGTGAGCACCAGGTCGTATTCACCGCCGCAGGCGTTCTGGGCCATGCTCACGGCTGCGGGCATATCCCCCTCGGGCGAGAACACCTGAAGGTCGAGCCCTTCGCCGTTCGCGAAACCGCGCTCCGCCAACGCCGCCAGAAGCCCCCGGCATGTTTCCTCCAGAGTGACGGACGAATTCCACGTGAGAATCGCGGCACGGACCGGCTCGCCGGAGCGGACCTTCCGGTGCAGCGCAGCCGCCGGGTCGCCGCCGGAAAGCCTCGCGTTCCCCACGCGCCCCCGGTAGTCCGAGACGAGAAGGACCGACCCCGCGAGGACGATGAGAAGAACGCCGAGCAGGAGATGTTTCACGGTTTTCAGCACTTCGATACCTCCGTTAAAACGGCGTTTCCCGGCTTCCGTCGGGAAAATCCGCATTTTTCATCCGGGTGATTGTACCCGGTGAAGACCGCTGACTCAATAGCGACGCGCCGTCGGCCGCGTTTCGACTGTAGAATAGACGCGGCGACCCCGGACGGGGCGCCGTCGCGAAAGGAGCCGGATACGACATGAACCTCGCACGTTTTCCGCGCCGCCGGTACACCGAAGGCGCGACGCCGATGGAGCGTCTTTCGAGGCTTTCCGGGCTGGTCGGAGGGCCGGAGATCTGGATCAAGCGGGACGACCTCCTCGGATTCTTCCCCGGGGGCAACAAGACGCGGAAGCTCGAATTCCTCATGGCCGACGCGCTCTCGAAGGGCGCGGACGCGGTCGTCACGTGCGGCGCGGTGCAGTCGAACCACTGCCGCCTGACCCTCGCGGCCGCGAAGAAGGAAGGCCTCGAGTGCCACCTCGTCATCACGGAACAGGTCCCCGGAAGCTACTCCCCGCACGCGTCGGGCAACAACTTCCTGTTTCAGCTCATGGGGGTCGACTCCGTCACCGTCGTCCCTGGAACGTCCGACCCGTCCGCCGAGACCTCGAAGGTCGCAGACCGGCTGCGCGCCGCAGGAAAGACCCCGTACGTCATCCCCGTCGGCGGATCGACCCCCGTCGGGTCGCTCGGGTACGTCGCCTGCGCGGAGGAGATCCTGTCGCAGGCGTTCGACAAGGGGCTCGCCTTCGACCGGATCTTCACGACGAGCGGCAGCGCGGGAACGCACGCGGGCCTCGCGGTCGGCCTGTGGGCGAACAGGGCGGACATCCCGCTCACGGGGATCAACATCGGCGCGCCGAACGCCGTCCAGGTCCCGGCGGTGCAGAAGCTCGCGGCCGACACGGCCCGCCTCCTCGGGATCGGCGAACCCTTCCCGGCCGGGTCCATCGACTGCCGCGACGGGTACATCGGCCAGGGCTACTCGCTGCCGTCGGAGGCCATGCTGAAGGCCGTCGTCCTGCTCGCACGGACGGAGTCCGTCCTTCTCGACCCCGTCTACACCGGAAAGGCCTTCGCAGGAATGCTCGACCTCATCCAAAAAGGCTTCTGCCGCAAGGGCGAGAAGGTGCTTTTCGTCCACACGGGGGGTTTCCCGGCGCTCTTCCATTACCAAAAATATTTCGACTCAGAGCTATTTCAGAAATAAAATTTGAACGCTTGCCATACGACTCATATAGATAAAGACAGCGAGCCTTTCGCGTAAGCAATATCACAATCGAGCCGGAATAGATACAAGAGGATGGGGATCCGACCGATCCCTATCCCCTTGTGCTATTAACCCCTCTAACTCCTTAATATCGTAGATCCTGAAGTTGGAAGGAGCAAAAACCGAACCATGTGGATAAGAGGGCAACTCAACCGGAGGATCGGGATTTTAGGTCAGGTAAAGTCAACTCATTTATACTCTTTTTTGACAAAACAACCCTTCAGGCACAGCTACGCCCAAACTTTCGGCCATAGAAATCAAGTCTCTCACGACGGGCTCAGGTAGGGCTATGCCGCTTTTAGATTGTATGTCTGCCATGCGCGCCTCCGGTTCGCCCGGCACGAGAATCTCCTTAAAGCCTTCCATCAAAGGCGTATCTTTTAAAGCTTCGACGATATGATCGACCCTGGACTTAAACGACTCTACCTCACAAAAGCGGGAGATGTCGATGGCAGCGAACATGTGGCCGTTACCGACCTCATCACCGGTGGCCTTAAACCACTCGGGGATCTCATCGAGCACGCGCGCTCCCGAGAGAGCCCCGCAGAGGATTTCAAGTGCCACGGCGAGGCCAAAGCCCTTGTATCCCAAAGGTAGAAGCGCACCGCCGGAAGGCAAGTCGTTAGGGTCTTCTGTAGCCTTGCCTTCCCTGTTCACCACCCAACCCAAGGGGATTTTCTCCCCCTTTTTAGCGGCGAGTCTCACCTTCCCACCAGCGACGACGCTCATGGCCATAT
>JAKPSR010000141.1 GCA_029571425.1 Spirochaetota bacterium
CGTCTGCCATGGGAAACGATTTAACCACGAGACCCTCGAGGTGCGGTACAAGGGAAAGAACATCGCCGACGTGCTCGACATGACGATCGAGGAGGCGGCCGAGTTTTTCGCGCCGATCCCGCACATCGCGCGCAAGATGGAGACCCTCCTTTCCGTCGGACTCGGGTATATCAAGCTCGGTCAGTCCGCGCTGACCCTGTCGGGCGGCGAGGCCCAGCGCGTCAAGCTCGCGAACGAGCTCGCGCGCCGCTCGACCGGCAAGACCCTGTACATACTCGACGAGCCGACGACCGGCCTCCATTTCGCCGACGTCAAGCAGCTGATGCAGGTGATACAGCGGCTGGTGGAGCAGGGGAACACGGTCGTCATGATCGAGCACAACCTCGACGTCATCCTGCAGGCCGACCGACTGATCGACCTCGGTCCCGAGGGTGGCGACCGCGGCGGCACCGTCGTGGCGGTCGGCACGCCGGAGGAGGTCGCGCGCTGTCCCGAGTCGTATACCGGGCAGTACGTCAAGGACATGCTGAGACGCAATAGATGACCCGAACCCGCGCGCGCGCACTCGCCCTTGCACTCGCCGCCATCGTTCCCGCCGTCGCGCGGGCGGAGGAGGGCGGACGCTCGGTCGTGATCGAGTCCGCGCGGGTATGCGAGTATCTTAAGAAAGCGGACGGCAGACCGCCGGCCGAAGCGGCTACGGCAGACTCAGGCGACGCGGATACGACCGCCGGGGACGGCGGGACCGTGACGGCGAAACCAGCCGAGGCGGAGATCATCCGGTTCATCGGCGACGTCATGATCGCGGTGAAGGAGGGGGACTCGACCTCGCGCATCGGCGCGGACGAGATCATCTACGACAAGACCCGCGACATACTCGACGCCCGCGGCCACGTCGTGTACCAGCGCACGACCGGAAAGTCGGGCGGCGAGATATTCGAGGGTGACGCCCTTCTCTTCGACATTAAGCGTCAGGAAGGCGTGTTCCTCGGCGGCTGGGTAAAGCAAGACCCGGGGAAAAAGGAATCTGACCCGTACATCGTTCACTCGGACGCCGCCGCGCGCGACGAGAGCGGCACGATGGCGTTTAAGAGCGGGGTCCTCACCACCTGCGACGACGAGGACCCGCATTGGTCGATCAGGGCAAGCCGCATCTGGCTCCTGCCGGGGAACGAGATCGCCCTCTTCAACGCACTCCTATTCGTCGGGCCCCTGCCGGTGTTCTACATCCCCTTTTTCTATTACCCCGCGGACGAGATGATCTTCCATCCCGTCTTCGGGTTTCGGAACCGCGAGGGGTACTTCGTCCAGACGACCACCTACCTCTACGGCCGAAAGCCGCTCGCCGCGAAGAAGACGGGTGAGGAGAACACCTTCGCGAATTTCCTGCAGGGCGACGTCCTCAAGGAACAGCGGCGCGAGGGACTGTTCCTGCGGAACCTCGACGAGGACGCGAAGGCCGTACCGGCGGATTACTTTAAGCTGATGGCGGATGCCTATTCCTCGCTCGGGGCGTTGCTCGGCGTCGAAGGCGCCTTGAGCTGGCAG
>JAKPSR010000159.1 GCA_029571425.1 Spirochaetota bacterium
CTGTCGTGCTCGTAGTCGACCCCGAGAATGGCGGGGTATCGCCCCGTTCGCTCGGCAAGGGTCTCGACGAGGGCGCGGTAGCCCATCGGGTTTGACTCGTCGGCGATTTGGCTTCCGTGCCCGCAGTTCTGGCCGACGAGGGCCGTGCCAGAACGATCGCCGGATAACTCCGCTAGATACGCGAGGACGCGCCGAGTCTCGGCCGTGGCATCTGGATCCGCGGGAACGGAGTCGATGCCGCGCGGGCTCTCGGGAAATGCCACTCCGTGGAAGGCGACCGCAAGCAGGATAGCCGCGTGCGATATGCGGAGCCTCATTGCGTCAGCGCTTCCTGTATCACCGCGTAGAACGGTACGCCGTTCGCGTCGGAAAGGGAACGCTCGCGCGCGCCCTTGCGGTACACGACGTAGTAGAAGTCGACGCGGCCGCCGATCGGTATGTCCGAGGTGGAGAAGTCGTACGAGAACGTCTTTCCCTTTCGCTCCATCCTGAACTCGCGGTAGTCGCGGTCGCGGTTTTGCACGCGGACCATCACGCTTACGTCGTAGAGACCGAGCTCGTTTTTCATCGTCACGAAGAACTTGATGCCGTGCCGGTCCGCCTTGGTGCCCGCGTAGAGCGACTCGTGCGCGAAGGGCTCGTCGGCTTGCGCGACGGGTTGCGTTGGTGCGGGTTGCGCGGGCGGCGTCGCCGCCCCTGGCTCTGTCGGCGCGACGACGAAGTCGTTAAGCGCCCCGCCGGATTGGTCTCGGAAGGTGGCGGTCACGCGACCGGCGACCGGGTCCTCCGCCGAGACGACGAAGTAATACTGCAAGAGCCGCGAGTTCGCGTCGGCCGGCGAAATAGTGAAAGTCCAAAACTCGCCCGCGAGCGTCCCGACGATCTCCCGGTATTGCGCGCGCTCGGCGGTGCGGAGGAAAAGGCTGGCCGTGGAGCCCGGCGCGACGGGACGCTGGGTCACGGTAAGTGTTACCGCCTGGCCACGAGTCGCCTGCGGGGGAAGGTGCGCGAGCGACCGGGCGAGCCTCGCCTCGGCGTCCGCGCGGAACGCGGCGAGCGACGCGATCGTGAGCGCATAACTGCCGCCTCGGGGAACGAGGACTTGCACCTCGCCGAGCTTGGCGTCCTGCACGGTCGCCCGGATGCGGTACGAGAACGTCCCCGGGCGCGACAAGGCGCCGGGAATGGACGCGTACCACGCGCCGTCCCGTAGGATAAAGGGTATCTCCTTGCCCCCCGCGAAGCCCGAGTCCGGGACGAGGACCACCGCGAGCACGCGGAGCTTCGAGTCTCGGGCCGAGACGGTGAAGTCGATCGCGCGGCCTTCGACCGCGTTCGTCGGCGTCTGGTGCGTGAATGACGACGCGAGTTTCTCGCCGGCCGACCGCCGCATGTCGGCGAGCGAGGAGTACTGAATGCGAAGGGGACTGCCCTCGGCCGGGTAATTCCAGACGAGGGTCCCGATCGAGCGGAAGGTATCCGCGTAGCGGAACGAGTAGGAGAGCGCCCCTTCCTCGAGGTCTTGCGCGGGCGCCGTCGCGCGGAACCGTCCGGCGCTCACCTCCGCCATCGGTATCTCGCGCTCGTAGGTCCCTCGGCGAAGCACGAGGGCCATGCGCCGCGGTCCGGTCGAGTATCGGGACACGAGGTCCCCGTACGAGAGGCGCGCCTCGACCTCGGGTGGCGAGAAATAGTCGCCCTTAAGGGGCCCTTGATGCTGGAGCGCGCCGCGGAATTCCTTCTCGACGCGCGCGCGGAACGACGCGAGATCAAGGATACTCACTACGCGCGGACTCGTCGGGTATTGCACGGTTATGTCCCCGAACTCTGGATGGTTCACGGTTATCGTCCATTGATAGTTATATACGGAAACCGCGTGGGACGGCGCGACAGTCGCCTCGAAGCGTCCCCCGCCCGTGGAGGATACCGAAGCCTGGACGTTCCCTCGCGCGGTGGTAAAGGTGCATGTGGCCTTGCCCGAGGCCGCGGCCCCGCGAGCGGTAAGCGCGACGACGACCGGCTCGTCGAACACGAACTCGTTCGCCGTTCCGCCGTCCGATAGGAGGGATCGATACTCGTTCATCGCCTTGTCCCGCGCCTCGGCGAAGGACATGACCTTAACGGATACCGGCGCGGTCGAGACGAGCTTCCCCTTGCCGTTGCGCATGTGCGCGACGTATTCCAGGTATCCCGCCGTGAGCTCGGAGCCGGGAACCAGGCATTCGTACAGGGAGCCGTTGAAAATCCCCTGACGTTCGACCCAGGGACCGCCGTTCGCGCGGTAGCGAATGGTCACCGAGATTTCGTCGGTGTCCTTATCCCACGCGCGGATTAGGATGGTATAATCCCGCCCTTCGCGGGCGTCTGCCGGGCCCGCCGGCTTAATGCCGAAACTCGCGCAGCCCGCCGCGGCGAGGGCGACGACCGTAACAATCAGCGCAAAAAACCTACGCATGTGCTATTCCTCCGTACTGACGGTATTAGTATACCTTTAAACGATGCGCTTGTGGGGGTGTTACAAAAGTTTTTGCCTAAACGCGCCTGCGGGCGCTGTCACTTCAAAAAAATACGGTATACTCCCCTCAAAAGTCAGGAGGATAGGATATGAAGAGTGTTCTACCGCGAGGCGTCATCGCGTTCCTCAGTATATCGTGTTTCCTCTCCTGTTCCGACATGATCGGGTGGGTCGAATTCCACCATAACGCCGATATCAAGACGATCGAGTCGACGGCGGGGCAAGTGCGAACGCGGTCCAATAGCGATACGGCGTATGCATTAGGATTACTTCCGACTGACTCTGTGGCTTATTTGCGCGTAACGCCCGAGAACCCCGACGCGACGGTGTCGATACGCGTCGACTCGGGCAAGTTCGTCGATTTGCCCGCCGGGACGTATTCTGGAAACGTCGCGCCAACGGCGACCGGTGATGACCACATAGCGGAGGTCCGCGTTACCTCCCCCAGCGGCAAGACGGTGAAGACGTATGCGGTGCGCATCAATCGAGGCGAAACCGTGCGCGTAAATCGACTGGGGATATACGGATATATGAGCGGATCGGTGGGCGGTACGGTGCTGATGAATATAACCTCCCTGGATCGATCGGACGTCCTTGTCTCGGCGTCCGTATCGGCAAGCGCCTTTCCTAACTCAGTCTCGTGCGTGTTCTTCTCATTCCCCGAGACGGATTTATATCGGGGCGTGAAATATCGGATTAGGATTAGTCACGATCAGGGACCGGCAAATAATAGTGATCCTTGTATCGTTATCCCCTTTAAAACCGATTTGTTTTATGATCTTTTGCATGATGATGTATCAATAATTGCGTCTCCTTATGTGGCTGTGCATAACGGAGTGTGGATTCTTAAGCGCAATCCTTGGATAGACGCGAGTATCTTCGAGGTGCCCTGATTATGCGTTCCTGGATAATGCATGTATTCGGTCGAGGAGGATGTCAATATGAGTAGGTTTCTCGTGCGAACTGTCGTCGCGTTCCTCTGTATGGCGTGTTTCCTCTCGTGTTCCGACATGATCGGCTGGGTCGAGTTTCACCATAACGCAGATATTAAAAGTATCGAGGCGTCGACTGGGAATATGCGAACGCAATCCGATGGCGATACGGCGTATACACTCGGTTTGCTTCCGACCGAATCTATGGCATCTTTGCGCGTAACGCCCGAGAACCCCGACGCGACGATCTCGATACGCGTCGACTCGGGCGAGTTCGTCGATTTGCCCGCCGGGACGTATTCGGGAAACGTCGCGCCAACGATGATTAGCGGCGAATACATGGCAGAGATTCGCGTTACCTCTCCGAGCGGAAAGACGGTGAAGACGTATGCGGTACGCGTTATTCGAGGCGAAGTGGTTCGCGTAAACCGTTTTGGGGTGTGGGGGTATAGGGATCATGCTGCTGACGGCACTGTGCGACTGCGGATTACCTCCGCGGATGAATCGGTGACCTTCGTGTCGGCGTCGATACCGGCGACTGCCTTTCCTCTTTGGACTCCTGGGAATGGGGACTGGATGGAAGCATCGGGATGGGTATACTTCTCGTTTCCCGAAACGGAGTTATATCGCGGAATTGAATACCGGATCGGACTCTATCACGACCAGGACGCTGTGACTTCTGTGTATTCTGACATCTGTATTCCCTTTAAAAATGGGAAAGGCATGTTCTATGATCTTCGGCATGACGATGCGTCTATAGCGTATTACTTGGACTCCCTTGACCAACAGTGGGGAATCGGTCCTGGTGAGTGGCTTAATCCGATTATAGATGCCTTCGTGATCCCCTGATGGCCCGCTCCGTTAGAGCGCGTGCATTCGATCGATGAGGAGACGATATGATAAAGGTTGTTTCGCGAGGGACGCTCGCGCTACTGTATATGGCGTGTTTCCTCTCATGTTCCGACATGATCGAGTGGGTCGAATTCCACCACAACGCCGATATTAAAAGTATCGAGGCGTCGACGGGGCAAGTGCGAGTTCAATCCAATGGCGATGCGGCGTATACCCTCAGCTTAGTTCCGTCCGACACCAGGACGTATTTGCGCGTAACGCCCGAGAACCCCGACGCAACGATGTCGATACGAATCGACGCGGGTGGGTTCGTCGATTTGCCCCCTGGCACGTATTCGGAAAACGTCGCGCCGGTGGCGACCGGCGACAATCACGTGGCGGAGATCCGCGTTACCTCGCCTAGCGGCAAGACGGTAAAGACGTATGCCGTGCGTATTAATCGGGGCGGGGGGATCTATGTTGGTAGCGTGCATGTTCGTGGATATCGGGATAGGGCCGTGGGCGGGATGCTGCATTTTCGGATAACCTCCCCGGATCGGTTGACGACGTACGTTTCGGCTGAGATAGCGGCGAGCGGATTAAGCGATAATCCTGACGGTTGGATAGATATTCCCTTCTCTTCCGCGACGACGTTGTATCAGGGGATGGAGTATCGATATGGGTTTATGCATGACGCAGGCGCAGTCGCTGATACCGATCCCGGTTTTCTCATCGGTCGCTCCACTTCTTCGCAGTTCATGGTGATGCTCATGTTTGATCAAAATACGGGGCGGATTGTGCAGACCTTATACAGCGGGGCACTTGAGACCTTTATTAAGCTACGCGACGACGAATGGAACGATCCTTATACCTTCGTGATCCCCTGATGGCCGGCGACGCTAGAGCGCGCGCATCCTGTCAAGCAGTATGGCGCCGACTTCCTCGTCAAGGTGGTCGGTCATGCCCGGGACGCTGAACAGTTTCTTCACCACGAGCCCGGCCGCGCCGAGCGATACCGCGCGGTCCCCGTCGTTCGGGTACTCGATCGCGCACTTCCTGGGCGTTTGGTAGAGCCAGTTGCGCGCGAGCTCCCGTTCGAGATGCGGGCTTAGGATGTCGGGATACCCGGCGAAGTCGCCGGTAACGACGATCTTGGTGATGTCGAAGGTGTTCGCGATCAGGGAGACGTTGTAGGCGAGCTCGCGGAAAACCCGGTCGAGGACCGCGCGGTCGCCCGGGAGCCGCGCCGCGTCCTCGTCCGTGATCGAGAACTGCGAGTGGCTCGGCTTACCGTGGTCATAGAGAAGGCTGCGGAATTCCCCCGCCGTGAAGTTGTCGCCGTGGAAGACGCTGTCGCGGATCGATATCCCGATGCCGAACGCGATGCCGGTCCGGCGGTTTGACCCGACGTCGATATTCCGGAATTCCCCGAGCAGGGCGATGAAGTTCCTGTTTTCCGGGGTGCGCCTGAACGCGAGCTCGCTCCAGCAGCAGCAATTCGCGTCGTTCTCGACGAAGACCGGCACGCCGAGGCCCGCCTCGAG
>JAKPSR010000180.1 GCA_029571425.1 Spirochaetota bacterium
GCTTCCCCGAGAACGTCCCGGTCACCATCGTCGTGGACCCGGATACCACCTATATCGGGATCAATGCCCTTCTCGGCGTCGGCAACCTCGCCGTAAACCGGGTTCGCGGGGGCTTGAGCCTCCTTGGCGCCATCGACCCGAACGATCCCGCAGACAAGACCCCGTTTAGCCTCTCGGCGACGCCCTTCGTCGAATTCCTCGCGTCGGACTTTCTCGTCGGCGTCCGAGCGACCGTGCGCCCCTTCGAGTACGGGGAGCTCGAGTCGTTCGCGGACGTACAGATCAGCGTGAAGGCGGTGTATTGATGAAACGCGCGGCACTCCCCCTATTCGCTTTTGCCCTCCTCTTGGCGGCCCGGTCGGCGGCGGCCATCGAGTTCTCGGGTTCCGTCACGGCGTCAAGTTTCGCCATCGACGAGGAGGGCGATTTTCCGGACGCCCTCCCCCGCTTCGGCGGGAGCGTCGAGGTCGCGGAGCAGATCGGCGAGGTCGCCCGGGCCTCGATACAGTTCTCGCGCGACCCGGGGATGGGAAACCTTTTGGGGGCGCGCATCTCGTGGAACACGGCCTTCATCTCGGTATCGGCGGGGCCCAGCCTGGGCGTGCTGAACCGGGGAGAGGGATCGCGGACGGCCAACCTCTTCCAGCCCGGTATCGGGCTTGGGTTCACCGTGACGGCCCCCGGCATCCTCGTCGCCGTAGCCGACACCGATTTCTCGATACCGGTCGGCGGCTCCGAGTCGGGGCAGGTACACCTACAGCGAGGCAAGGTCGAGGTGGGATTCTACGTGCCGCATATCCTCTGCCGCGCCGGGATCAGCCAACGAAGGGCGACGACCCCGGACGACGGGCTTACGATAACGAGAAGCGTCACGGACTACGGGCTCTACACTGAAGCGTTTAAGAAGGGCTCCCCATTCCGGATCGGGCTTAACTTCATCTATCGGGTGACCGATTACGAGGTGTCGCCGGACGCGGGCACCGACCGATCGATCGGCAGCCTCGTCGTCGGCGGCAACGTCACCTTCGCCCCGAAGGCCGACGTCACGGTGTTCATCGGCGGGAATAGCTCGATCTACTCGTTCTCGCTCTCGGGGCCCGACGACGGGCTCGACCGCTTCTTCTTCGACGCGACGGTCGGCGTCAAGCTCGTCCTCAGGGCACCCGGGGCCTAACGCGCAAGCCTCAGAGCGCGAGCGAGGCGAGACGCTTGCAGGCCTCGACGACCTGATCGCGGTGGCCGAAGGCGCTAAAGCGGATGAACGATTCCCCCGCCGGGCCGAAACCGGCGCCGGGGGTGCAGACGACGCGACAGGTGTCCAGGATCGAGTCGAATACCTCCCAGCTTTTCTTCCCCGGGAAGCGCGCCCAGATGTAGGGCGCGTTGTCGCCGCCGTAGACCTCGACGCCGGCCGCGCGGAAATTCGCGCCGCCGAGGGCCTCGCGGATGATCGCCGCGTTCTCGAGGTAGAAGTCGGTGAGCGCGCGGGTCTCGGCGAGCCCCGCCTCGTCGAGCGAGGCGAGCCCTCCTGCCTGCGCGATGTTGGACGCTCCGTTGAAGATCGTCGTCATCAGCCGCGTCCAATCCTGGATAACCGGGGTGCCATCCGCGAAGCGGAGCTCCTTGGGGACGACGGTCCAACCGAGGCGCACCCCGGTGAAGCCGATTGGCTTCGAGAAGGAACTCACTTCGACCGCGCACTCGCGGGCGCCGGGGATATCGAAGATCGAGCGCGGCAGGGCCGGGTCGCGGATGTACGCCGAGTAGGCGGAGTCGTAGACGATCACCGAGCCACGCTCGCGGGCTACGGAGACGAGGCGGGTCAGCTGCTCGCGGGTCGCGACCGCGCCCGTCGGGTTGTTCGGCGAGCAGAAATACACGAGGCTGTTCGCCGGGATCAGGGCGAGGTCGGGGAAGAAACCGTTCTCGGCGGTGCAGGGCATGTAGACGATGCCGGCGTATCCCGTCCCGCCGGGGGGCACGGCGCCCGCGGCGCCGACCATCACCGACCCGTCGACGTACACCGGGTAGGCGGGGTCCTGGACGGCGACCTTCGTCTCGGGGCCAAAGAGATACTGAAGCCGACCGATGTCGCATTTCGCGCCGTCGGATACGAAGACCTCGTCGCTCGCGACGATCCCGCCGTAGAGGACGCGGGCGATGGCCTCGCGGAGGCGCGTGGTCCCGGTCTCGTCCCCGTAGCCGGAGTAGCCTTCGCGGGTCCCGAGCCGGTCAACCTCCGCGCGGAGCCCGGCGACGACGCGCGGGGTCAGCGGCTCGGTGGTGTTCCCGATCCCGAGGCTGATGATCCGGGCGTCCGGGTGAGCCTTCGCGTAGGCCGCGCGGCGCTTCGATATCTCGGGGAAGAGGTAGCCCGAGGCGAGGTTGGCGATGTTTCGGTTTCGGTTGAGCATGGAGGTCTCCGTTCGTGGGCGCGCCCTATGAAAGGCGCGCGGTTTTGTTGGGTGAGTATAGCAAAGGGGATCGGCTCGGGGCAAGGGCCGGCGAACGCCGCCGCGGGAAGCCCGCTCGCCTTACGGGGCGCGGGAGGCTCCCGGTTGAGGCGCGGCCTCAGTGACTTGCGCGGCGGCACTCGACGCATCTTCCCCCGGCTCGCCGGGAAGCCGCGGCTCGGGAACCTCGGAGAATGGATAGTCGGCCGAGAGGAGGCGGAACAACGGCAACATGGCGAGCTGCCCGCCCTCGACCGTATAATGGATTCCGTCCGACGACATTGCCGCGACGCGGCGACCTTCAACCTCGAGGGTGTCGGCGTATGGCTTCCCCGGACCCGGTACCGCGTCGGTCAGCGAGACGCGAACGACGGTGAGCGGGCTATACTCCGCCGCGACCTTCGCCTGCACCCCGTCGATGTAGGCGAGGCTCTCGGCGTAGGACTCGTTCTTTACGAGCGGCATGCCGACCCAGTACACTCGCGGCACGAAGGCCAGCACGAGATCGACAAGCGCGCGACATTTCTCCGCGTAGGCGGCCTCCCATTCGGGCGTGCGCTTCCGCAAGACCTTCCCGTCGGCGCCATAGAAATTCTGGTAGTCGTTCATCCCGAGCATCAGCACGGCGGCCTCGAAGGGGCTTGCGCGGAAGGTATCCTCTATTTTCGCGGGCCAATCGTAGTAGTCGCTGCGGATGAACCCCGACGAGTGTATGGCGAGCGTCTCGACGTCGATCGCCCCGCCCTTTCCGGAAAGGCGGGATAGGCCCGAGCCGAGGCTGAATACCTGTGAGTCGCCGAAGACGAAGACGCGCAAGGGGTTCTCGGACGAATGGATGACCGACGCGGGCTTAGGCGGTCGCGAGGCTGTGGCGGTCGAATCGCTCGCAGCGGCGGCTACTCCCGCGGCGTCTATGTCAAGGCCCCCGTCGGCGGAGGCGGTTCCGTCGGCACGTGGGGACGCCTCGGCGCCGGGGGCTTCGGCCAAGGCCGCTTTGCCTTCCCCGCCCCGCCGATTGAAATAGCGCGAGTCCCAGGACGGATGCTCGTCGAGCCCGGTCGCCGAGAGGAAGGCCTCTCGCGCGCGCGGCACCGGCCGGTCAAGAGTGGTCCAGCGGGCGAACGCGGCGCCCGCGTCCGCCGCGGCGAGAACTATGGAACGCAGGTAGAGATTGCCGATCCGGGACGGCGGTATCCAGAGCATGGTCCCGCATAGAACGCCGGCGACGCACGCGGCGATCGCGATGCAGGCGATGATCCCGTTCGGGCTCGAGGCGTCGCTTCGTTCGCTCGTCTTCGGTTCCTCTTCCATGACAGTCCTTAGAAACTGAAATAGATAAACGGGGCGACGCCCGACATCGACACGACCGCGAGGGCCGCCATGAAAAGCCCGAGGGCAATCCCCTTCGCCGGGTTCGGCACCGCGCGCCACGCCGCGAATGCCCGACCGCGGGCCGCGGGCGGGATGAACTGCGCGCCGATCGCGACGGCGGTGAGGGCGACGGCGAGGGGCGAGAGGTGCTGAATTGGCTTGCCGAATCCCGAGAGGGAGCGGAACCACGCGCCGACGGACTCAAGGGAAGGCGCGCGAAACACGATCCAGCTTACGGTGACGAAAAGAAAGGTTCCCGCGACCCGAAGCGCCGCCCTTGCGCGGACCGCGTTGCGACCCGCAACGCGGTCCGCAGCGCGGCCGTTGCCCGAGCCGAAAGCGCGCTCGAGGGCAAGGGCGATCCCCTGCATCAAGCCCCACACCACGAAGGTAAGCGAGGCTCCGTGCCATATCCCGCCAAGAATCATCGTGAACACGAGCGCGAACAGGGTGCGCGCGAGGCCGAAACGCGAGCCACCGAGACTGAAATACAGGTAGTCCCGGAGCCACGACGAGAAGGTGATGTGCCACCGCTTCCAGAACTCGGTTACCGAGCGCGAGACGTATGGGCGGTCGAAGTTCGCCGGCGTGCTGAAGCCGAGGAGGAGGGCGACGCCGATCGCGAGGTCGCTGTACCCGGAGAAGTCGGCGTAGATGACGGCGGAATACGATATCGCCGCGAACAGAGACTCGAGGGCG
>JAKPSR010000184.1 GCA_029571425.1 Spirochaetota bacterium
AGACGATCAGCACGATATAAAGAACGTTATACCATACCCCGTTCGGCCTGAGGAACGTCGCGACTCCCTGGAGCCAGCGGAAGTTCGCCCCTGCCGTCGAGGCTATCTGCATCGGGAACGTCAGGAATGAGGAAGCGAAGATGACCGGGATAACCCCAGAGGGGTTGATCTTGAACGGTATGTAGGTGTTCTGCCCCCCGTACATCTTCCTTCCGACGACCCGCTTTGCGTAATGGACCGGGATCTTGCGCTGCCCCGACTGCTCGTAGACGACGAGGGCGATGATGCCGACGAACATCACGAACGCGAGGATGACGAATACCGGGTTAAGCTCGTCGTTGCGAATCATCTTCACGAGCTCGAAGATCGAGTTCGGAAGACGCGCGACGATACCCGCGAAGATCAGCATCGATATGCCGTTGCCGATACCGCGCGAGGTGATCTGCTCGCCCATCCACACCGTGATCATGGTTCCCGTCGTAACGGTAAGCATGGCGATCAATGTATACGCGAGCTTGCCGATCACGATGGCGCCCGGGATGCTCCCGGCGTACACCGTCACCGCGTAGGACTGGATCAAGGCCACGACGACGGTCGCGACTCGGGTCCAGGTCTGGATCTTCTTGCGCCCGCCGTCCTCTTCCGCGATCTTCTTGAGGCTCGGGAAAATAATGAGCGCGAGCTGGATGAGGATCTGGGTGGAGATGTACGGCATGACGCCCAGCATGAACACGGAGAAGTTCGAGAACGCGCCGCCCGCGAAGAAGTCCATGTAGTCGACGAAGGCGTTGCCCTTGATCTGCGACTTAAAGAACACCGTGAGGGCATGGGGGTCGATACCCGGGACGGGCAGGACCGAGCCCACGCGGAACACGGCAAGCATGACAACGGTGAAGAAAATCCGCTCGCGGAGTTCCTTTATCCTGAACATGTTCACAATAGCATTGTTTGCCATAGTACTGCACCCGCTCCCGGTTACTCGGCGCCGGCCGGCGCCGACGCGACGGGCTCGACGACAGCGCCGCCGGCCTTCGCGATCTTGTCCCGCGCGGAGGCGGAGACCTTATCCACGGTGACGGTAAGCTTCTTCGTCAGGTCCCCGTCGCCGAGCACCTTCACGAGGGCGGTTACCCGCTTCAGAAGCCCCTTCATGACGAGGGTCTCGCGGTTCACGGTCTCGCCGGACTCGTAGCGCGCCTCGATCTCGCGGAGGTTGAAAACCTCGTATTCCTTGCGGAAGGGATAATTCGAGAAGCCGCGCTTGGCGATGCGCCGATAGAGGGGCATCTGGCCGCCCTCGAACCCGACGTACACCTTGCCGCCGGAGCGGGACTGCTGTCCCTTGTTACCCCGGCCGGCGGTGGTTCCGCGCCCGGAGGAGGAACCGCGGCCGACGATCCTCTTCTTCTTGTTCGCGCCGTAAGGCGCGTTAAGGGTAAAATCGGACATTAGTTGATCTCCTTGACCTCGACGAGGTGGGACACCGCGGCGACCATCCCCAGGATGGGACCGGTCGCCTCGTGCTCCACGGTCGAGTTAAGCTTCCGGAGGCCGAGGGAACGGACCGTGGCCTTCACGTTCGGTTTTTGGCTGATCGTGCTTCGCACGAGCTTCACGCTGATCTTCTTGGCCATGGCATTAACCCCACAGGTCTTTCAGGGCTTTGCCCCGATTCTTGGAAACGGTCTTCGCGCTCATCAAGCGCTTGACCGCCTGGAAGGTCGCCCGGATCACGTTAACCGAGGAGTTCGAGCCCAGGGACTTCGAGAGAACGTCCGTGGCGCCGGCCGCCTCGAGTACCGCGCGCACCGCGCCGCCGGCGATGAGGCCGGTACCGGAGCAGGCGGGCTTGAGAAGGACGGAGGAGCTCTTGAAGCTCGCCTGAATCTCGTGCGGGATCGTGCCGTTCTTCAGGGGAACGTACACCATGTTCCGCTTCGCCTTATCGATGCTCTTGCGGATCGCCTCGGTGACGTCGTTCGCCTTGCCAAAGCCGAAACCAACCTTGCCCTTCTGGTCGCCGACGACCGTCAGCGCGGAGAAGGAGAAGCGACGGCCGCCCTTGACGACCTTCGCGGTACGGTTGAGCTTGACGAGCTTCTCGACGAATTCCTTGGGCTCGCGCTCTCTATTGTAGTCTTTGTGTTCCATAGCCACTCCTAGAACTCGATCCCGGCAGAGCGGGCGCCATCGGCGACGGCCTTAACCACGCCGTGATACAGGTACCCGTTCCGGTCGAAGACGACCGTCTTGATGTTCTTCTCGGCGAGACGGCGGCCGATTTCCTCGCCCACCTTCGCGCCGGACGCGACGTTCGCCCTGAGGCTCGCCAGGGTCTTCTCCAGGGTGGTCGCCGACGCGAGCGTCGTACCGGCCTCGTCGTCGATTACCTGGACGAAGATATTCCCGTTGCTGCGGGTAACCGTCATGCGGGGGCGCTCGGCGGTGCCGTGCACCCGCTTGCGGATGTGTATCTTCCTCTTAAGGCGCTTCCTGTCTTTCTCGTTCAGTTTCTTAAACATACGATACGTCCTTATTTGACGCCGGACTTGCCGACTTTGCGTTTGATGACCTCGGTCTCGTACCGGATGCCCTTGCCCTTATACGGCTCGGGACCGCGGAGCTTGCGGACCTCGGCGGCGAACTCGCCCACCTGGTCCTTCCGGACGCCGGTGATCGTGATCTTGCCCTGCGCGTCGGCGGTGACCGAGAGTCCCTCGGGGATCGCCGCGATAAAGTCGTTCGAGTAGCCCAGGTTGAGGACCAGGAGTTTGCCCTGGACCTCGGCGCGGTAACCGACGCCGTTCACGACGAGGCTCTTGGAGAAGCCGTTCGCGACGCCCAGCACCATGTTGTTAAGGAGGTTCCGGTAGAGCCCGTGGCACGAGCGTCCCCTCTTGGATTCCTCCTTGCGGGTGACGACGGCCTTGTCCCCCTCGACCTTGATCTCGACGATCGGGTCGTAGGCCTGAGAAAGCTTGCCCTTGGGCCCCTCCACCGTGAAGGTGTCGGCGGCCACGGTCACTTTGACGCCCGCCGGTATGGCGACGGGAAGTTTACCGATGCGTGACATGGCTACCCCCTTACCACACCGTGCAGAT
>JAKPSR010000217.1 GCA_029571425.1 Spirochaetota bacterium
CCCTCTACGCCTCGCACCTTCCCCTCGACGCGCATCCGGAGGTCGGGAACAACGCCGGGCTCGCGCGTCGTCTGGGCCTCGTCGACGTGGTTCCCTTTGGTCGCTGGCGCGGCGTGACGATCGGCGTGCGGGGGCGTTTTCCCGAGCCCGTTGGGCTCGACGAGGCGGTTTCCCGCATATTCCCGGACGGGAAGGAACCGCTCGGCGTCCTTCCCTTCGGGCCAAAAATGATCCATACTGTGGGGGTGGTTTCGGGCGGCGGGGCCGACGAGGTCGCTGACGCGATCGACGCGGGCCTTGATTTGTTCGTTACCGGCGAACCCAGCCACGAGCGATATCACCTTGCCCTCGAGAGCGGGATATCGGTGATCGCCGCGGGTCATTACCAGACGGAAACCGTCGGGCCGCGCCTTCTCTCCGAGCGGGTGGGCCGGGATACCGGCCTTGACGTCGTGTTTGTCGACGTCCCGACCGGGTTATGACGCGCGCGATAAGGGAGACATGAATGGACAAGGAGCTTAAGGCGCGGCTTACGCCGCTCGCGTTGACGGCGGGCGTCGTCGCCGCCGACCAACTGTCGAAGTGGGCGATTACGCAGACGGTGCGTCCCTGGACGATCGGGGCGAGTTTCTTCGGGGACTTCTTCCAGATCGTGCGGGTATACAACCCGGCGATCGCCTTCAGCATAGGCTCGGGCCTTTCGTCCGACCTGCGCCGCGTCCTCTTCGGACTCATGCCCCTCGTCGGGATAGCCGTCGTCCTCGTCCTGTACTTCAGGAGCAAGGACATGCGCCCGTTTCACCGGTGGTGCCTTGCCGGCGTCGTCGGCGGGGGCATCGGCAACCTGATAGACCGCTTTTTCCGTCCCGAGGGCGTTCTCGATTTTCTTGACTTTAAGTTTTACGGCATACTTGGCTTCGATCGATGGCCGACGTTCAACCTCGCCGATGCGAGCATCGTGGTCGCGGGCGCCCTGCTTTTGCTGTCCCTGCTTAGGGAAGCGCGCGGCGCGAAGGGCGAAAAGGAGGGAACGCGTGGATAAGCGAATGAACACGATCCTGTTCGTCGTGGTGAGTACCTTGGTTAACTTGTTGATCGCCTTTCTCGTGATCGCGCTCCTTCTCGTCGCGGTGAACTTCATCATACCGGCGAAGAGCGGCGGCGCCCCGGGGATGATGATGTTCGCCATCATCGGGGGAGTCATCATCTCGATGATCGTCCATCAAAACCTTGTTCGCTGGGTGATCGAGCGATTTAACCTCGAGGACAAGCTAGAACCCTTTTTCGTCTCGCGGAACAAGAGGAAGAAATAAAAAAAGGCGGGCTTTAATGCCCGCCTTTTTCGCCTTACGTGGGCGCGCGCCCATACCGATCAATATCCGTCGGACATCTCGCGGTTGAGGTCTCGCTGACAGAGTTCCTGATAGACGAGGGCGCGGTTTTTGAGCTTTGCCTTGATCTCGGGGGCGAAGGGCATGTAGCGCCAGAAGACCCCACGCACCTCCTTGTCGAGCTTCTGTATTCCGTCGCTTTCCTTAATCATCCAAATCAGGTAGTCGTTGATGAAGTATTCCTTTACGTCACCCTTTAGTTTCTGCGCCTGGAACCACTGGTAGTAGTTTCCCGTTAGGCCCTCCTCCATCCAATAGTAGGACGCCTTCTCCTTGGCGACTTGCCATCGCAGGTCGGCGACGGCCGCGAGTAGGGCGATGTGGAGGTTCTTCGCGTACATCGGGACCGCGATGCGCCCGCGACTCGTGACGCGATTGTAGCGGTCGAAAGGCTCCCAGCAGAACCCGAAGTCTCCGTACGATGGGATCAGGATAACGAATGGCGGGATGCGGTTGAGCTGTGACTTGTACTGGCGGCAGTATGCCTCGGGGTCGATGCTCTCGATCCAGCGGAGGGTCTCGATAACGTTCTCCCGGATGCCGAGCTCGCGGGACGAAAGGTGAAAGTACTCGCGCGAGAGGATCGGAAAGTGATTGCCCTGTCGGCCGCAGGACATCTTCGCCATCTGGCGGAGGGTGTCGAATTCGGCTGCGACGCCCGAGGCGTTGGTGGTTCCCCCGCCTGAGTCGGATACCTTTTGCTGCAGGATGCGAACGTCTGCTTCCGCGGCCTCGTAATCCCGCACGAACGCCTGAAGCTCCTTATCGAGCGCGAGCACGTTCTTGAATCCCTCGCTGACCTCGGCCATCCCTCGCTTTTGCGCCTCGTTGAACGGTTCCTTGACGCCGGGGAAGCCCGCGAGGCTTTCGTGGCGGAAGACCGCGTCGAGCTTTGCGCGAACGTCGTCCTCGACGCGGCCGCGTTCCTCCGACTTCGCGCGCAGAAGGTTTTCCGCGCTCTGAAGCTTTCCCTGCGCCTTGCTGAGAAGTTGCTGAAAACGCGAAGAATCGTCCTTGCGGCTCGTCTTTGCCTCGTCGGTCGTCGATGGGTTGATCTTTCCCGATCCTATCGACTGCAGCCACTCGTCGAGATAATAAATCGGCTCGCCGTATTCGTTGTCTTCGATCACGCGGGCGAAAAGCTGCCGTTGCTCAGGCGTAAGCAGGGTCGGCAGCAGGAGCCCGAAGCGAAGGGCATAGCGCTTTTGCGGCTCCGCCCGTCCCGACCCGGCCTTGAGCGCGATCCCGGACAGGAAATCCCAATAGGCGGTGATGATCTGCTGGCGATAGACGCTGCGGTCTTTCGGGTCTTGGCAGGTTAGGTACTTCGACAGGATGTTGTGCACGCGCTGCGCGGACTCGCTCTCGTTACTGAGCACTTTTTTATAGTAGGCGGGGTCCTCGAAGAGGTTATGCGGCCGGTCGGAATACGCTTTCTCGATTTTAGGAAAGGTCTTTACGGTAAGATCGACGTCCGTTGGGCCCTTTGGCCCGCCGCCCGCGGCCTCCGTCGAAGAAGAGAAAAGGGCCTGCTTCGAGATCCTTGGCTTATACTCGGCTGGCGCTTCGTCAAGAAGTGCGGCGAGTTCAGGATCGATGCCGGGGTTGTCCATGAGTGCCTTGCTTTTTCAGATTAAATGGGGAAAAGGGCGCGGTGGGAAACTCGTGGAGGTGAGGGGAATTGAACCCCTGACCTCTTGCATGCCATGCAAGCGCTCTAGCCAACTGAGCTACACCCCCGAGGTAGGGGAAGTATAGCAGGGAACGAAAACGAAGGTCAATAGGCGTGACCATGCCGTTCATGATACAACCATCGTAGCTGATCGCCCCGTACTTGTCAAATGTTACAAATCGGTAAAACAGGGTATACTTTCTTGTACCCGGACCCATAACGTGCGGTTTACTATGAACATGAAAAAAGAAGGATACCATAGCCTCGCCGCGAGGGTCGCCGTCGTTGCGGCGCTTTTATTTTCCGCGTTCGCCCTTGCGGCGGAGCCCGCCGCATTGACGGTGGACGAGGCGACGCGCCTCGCGCTCGCGGGGAATCCCGATCTCGCTCGGGCGCGCCTCGCCGCGCGCGCGGACATCGCTCGCGGGGATTCCCGTTGGAACGCTTTTTTACCCGACCTTTCCCTTTCTGCGTCCGCCCAGACCGCGCACCCCTTCCTGTCGATTCCGGAGTCGGCGGGGGAGTGGTCGGGCTCGGTGGGCGGCGCGATGAGCCTTACGTTGAACGCCGGCGTCGCCTCGACGATGCGCCAAGCCGATCTTGCCTCGCGCGACGCCGCGCTTTCGCTCGAGGCCCTCGAAGCCGATGTCGTCGCTCGTGTCCGTAAGTCCTTCTACTCGCTTTTGACCGCGCGTGAGAGCCTGCGCATCTCCCGCCTCAACCGGGATCTCGCCGCAAGGCAAGCGGCTGAGGTGCGCAGGCATTACGAGAACGGCCTCGCCTCCGAGCTCGAGTTACTGCAAGCGCAGTATTCGGAGGCTGCGCTTGGCCCCGTCGTGATGAAGGAGGAGTCGGCCTATCGAGATGCGGTCCGCGCCTTCAATGCACTTCTTGGACTTTCCCCCGAAGAGGATCGTCCGCTCGATGGCGCGCTCGTATACCGGCCCGTGCGCGAAATAGGCGATGAGGAACGCGACGCGTCCATCGAGCGCCGGTGGGACGTCCGCCGTGCCTCGCTGGCCGTCGAGAACGCGCGAAGTAAATCGGTCGGAGGGAAGCTTCGCACCCTCGGACCATCGGTGACGTTTTCCGAGCGGCTCTCCGTGTCCGGGACGACCGCAGGCGGCGGGGTTTCGGACGGCGCTACGTTCGGCGCCTCGGTGGCCCTCCCCCTTAACGGGTACGTTCCCGGTTCGGCCGAGCGAATCGACCTTGGAGAGCTCGCCGACGCCGTGAAGTCGGCCGAGATCGCGGCCGCGCAGGCGCGGGTCTCCGCGGCGCTTGAGATCGAGTCGCTTCGCGAGGCCATCGCGCGGGTCGACGCCACGATCGGCACGGTGCGCCTTAACGCGCGCCTCGCCGCGCGCGCGTATGAGCTCTCCGAGCAGGGATATTCCGCCGGGCTCGCGTCCCAAAGGGATCTCGAGGAAGCGCGGCAAAGAAAGCTCGAGGCGGAGCAGGCGGTTCTGTCCGCGCTTAACGACCACAGGGCGGCGACCATCGATCTCGCGATGGCCCTCGCGATGGACGAGGCAAATCTCTACGCCGATCCCGCGCCAGGCGCGGCGGCGGGATCGGGGGCGCAACAATGAGAGTCTGGAACCATCGGATTGATTTTGACCGCGCGATAAAGCTCGCGGTCGTGGGGATTATCTTCTCCTGCGCCGTGTTCGTCGGCGTTACCACGAGCGTCGGGGGAGACGGCGACAAGGCCCGTGGGCGCGCGTCGGGCGACGCGCCGGGTAACGCATCGCCAGGCGCGCGAGGGGCGAAAACACCGGGATCAGGCAAGAACGGAGGGGCGGAGCCGAGCGCGGTAACGGTTACCGCGGTTACGCTTGCGCCACGGGCGATTCGGAAAACCATCAAGCTCTCCGGCGACGTGACGTCGCGCTCGCGCGTCTCGGTGTATCCCGATACCGCCGGCAAGGTCGTCCGCTACGAGGTCGCCGTTGGGTCTTCCGTTCGCAAGGGCGCCGTCATAGCCCGCGTCGATCCCTCGAGGCCGGGAAGCCCGTACGCGGAGAATCCCGTGCGCTCGCCGATCGACGGGACGGTGATCTCCCTTCCCTACGCGCGGGGGGGGACCGTCGCCGCGTCGAGCGAGATCGCCGTCGTTGGCCGGCTTGACGACCTAGAGATCGTCGTCGACGTGCCCGAACGCTACGCGGGGGTCCTTAAGCCCGGTCTTCCGGCGTCCGTCAGGTTCGTCGCGTATCCCGACGACGTGTTTTCGGCGACCGTCTCTCGCGTGAGTCCGGTCGTCGACCCGTCGACCCGTACCGTCGAGACGCGGCTCGGGATCGAGCGAGGAAACGGCAAGGCGCGGCCCGGGATGTTCGCCGACGTGAGCTTGGTGGCCGAGGAACGCGCGGGCGTGCTCGCGGTCCCGAAGGCTGCGGTGCGAAGCTATAACGGCGAACCCGTCGTGTACGTCGTCGGGCCGGATGGGAAGGCCGAGCGTAGAGCTGTGGGCGTTGGCTTGATGACCGACGCCGACACCGAGCTGGTTTCCGGCGTTGGCGCCGGCGAGACGGTCGTCGTGTCGGGTTCGGTCTCCGCGGGCACGCCGGTGCGCGTCGCCGAGGGGGAGTAGCGTGTCTATCTCGGAAACGTGCGTCCGCAAGCCCGTTACCGTGGCGATGGCCTACGTCCTCGTCTGCGTTATCGCCGCGCTGTACGTTCCCCGCCTTGGCGTCGCCCTCTATCCCTCGACGACGATGCCGGTCCTTACCGTGTCGACGAGTTACCCGAACGTCGGCCCCGAGGACATCGAGGAGAACGTCACGAAGCCGATCGAGACAAGGCTTAGCGCGATCTCCGGCCTCGAGTCGGTGAACTCAGAATCCTCGCGCGGGGAAAGCCGGGTTCGCCTTACCTTCGGCTACGACGTCGACCTTGACGAGGCCACGAACGACGTCAACGAGGTGCTTGCCCGATTGCCGAGTGTCTTGCCCGACGACTGCGAGGCGCCGATCCTCCGTAAGTTCAACATGAACTCGAGGCCTATCATGAGCCTCATCGTGCGGGGCGACCTTCCGCAGCACGAGCTCAAGTCAATCGCCGAGGACACGATAGGGCCTTTGCTGGAGCGCGTTAAGGGCGTCGCGCAGGCGAACGTTCGGGGCGGCGCGGAGAAGGTGGTGCGCGTCGAGGCGCCGGAGAACCGTCTCGACGCCTATGGCCTAACCCTGCCCGACGTCGCCGCGGCCCTCGCGCGGCGGAACGTCCAAACCTCCGCCGGCACCGTTACGGAGGGCGGGTACGACTACCAGGTATACCTAAACGAGACTATATCGACGGTGGAGGACGTGCGTGACACGGTCGTCACGCGCGTTGCCGTTCCTTCCGCGGGGTCGTCGCCGGCCCGGGTCGTGGCGGTCAGGCTCGGCGACGTGGCGGACGTCTTCGAGGATTGGGACGATTCCGGCTGGCGCGTTTACGTCGACGGGGTGCCCGGCCTGTATCTGCAGATACTGAACGAGACTGACTCGAACAGCGCGACCGTCGCCAAGGCCGTCCGAGATGCGATCGGCGAAATCAACGGCACGCTGCCATCCGGAGTGAACGTCGCCGTGCTGAGCGACAACACCACTATGATAACCTCGACGATGGACGAGGTATACAACACCGCCCTTCAAGGGGCCGTCCTGGCCATGTTCGCGATTTTCTTTTTCCTACGCGGGATCAAGAGCGCGGTCATCATCGGCCTCTCGATGCCGATCTCGGTTCTCGTCACGCTCCTTAGCATGTCGCTGATGGACCTTACCCTTAACATGATGACGATGGCCGGCCTTATCCTCGGCATCGGGGATATCCTCGATTCCTCTATCGTCGTGCTCGACAACATCCATCGATACCGCGAGAAGGGGGAGCGCTCGGCGGTTGCCGCCATACTCGGAAGCCGACAGATGATCACGGCGATCACGGCCTCGATGCTGACCAATCTTTGCGTCTTCGTCCCTATTTTAATGTACCAGGCCGAGCTCGAGATGCTCGGGCAGATGTTCCGCGAGATGGTTATCACCGTCGTGATCTCGCTCACCGTCTCGCTCGTCGTCGCCGTCACCCTCGTGCCCGCCCTTTGCGGGAGCATCATCGGCCTCGAGACCCGGACGCAGCGCCCCCTCAAGAATCGCGTCCTTGTCGCGCTTGACGGGTGGGCCGCCCGCGCGATCGCCGCCCTCGAGGATGGGTATGTCCGCTCCCTTCGTTTCGCCCTCTCGAATCGGTTTCTTATCCTCTCGCTCGTCGTCGCCCTGCTCGCCGCCTCCGTCGTTCAGTTCCGCTCCCTCGGCATCAGCTTCTCGCCTCAGTCGAGCACGGATGACGAGATCTCGATTTCGTTGACGATGCCGGAGGGGACCGACAACGAAGTGACGGAGGAGACTCTTTTCCGGGCGCAGGAGATATTGCGCGAGCACGCGAAAGGATTCGAGACGATCATCCTCACCGTCGGCTCGGGAAACACGGGAAGCGTTCAGGTTAACCTCCCCGATCCCGAGGACCAGACGATGACCCCGGCCGAGATCAAGGCGAAGGTAAAGCCCCTGCTCGACGCGATCCCGGGCGCGACCTTCGCGTTTACAGCGGGTCGGGGCTTCAGGAGATCAAGCCCCATCGACGTGGAGCTCGCTTCGGACGACCCCGCGGCCGTGTCGGCCGTCGCCGAGAGAATCATTGAGATTCTCAAGCGCGAGGTTCCCGGCGCGACTGACGTCACCTCCGACCTCGCGAACGGGAATCCGCAGTATACGGTCTCGGTTGACCGCGAGCGGGCGGCGGCCCTCGGGGTATCGATGCAGGCCATCGCGACCGAGCTTCGCGCCGCGTTGACCGGATCGACCGCGACCGCGATGCAAACCGCCGAGGGCGAGGTTTCCGTCGTCGTGAGTCTCCCGAAAGGCGAGACCGCGACGCTTTCGGACCTTGGCGCGATCCGCGTGCAAGGGGCGTCCGCGCGCGTTCCCCTCGACAACATCGCGAGGCTCGTCCCTTCCGTCGCCCCGCGGACCATCACGCGCGAGGAGGGAAAGCGCGTGAACCACGTTACCGCGAACCTCAACGACGGGTACGTCATCAGCCGGGTGCAGCCCGAGGTCGAGCGCGCGATCGCCGACGGCTTGGTTCTGCCGGCGTCGGTAACCCTTTCGTACGGCGGCGAGTCGGCGGACGTCTCCGAGTTTGGCGGCGTCCTGTGGCTCGTCGTCGCCGTCGCCGTCTTCCTCGTGTTCGCCGTCATGGCCGCGCAGTTCGAGTCTCTCGTTGATCCCTTCATCATCTTTCTCTCGATACCGCTGCTCTCGATCGGCGTCGTGTGGATATATACCCTGACTGGCCAGACCTTCAGTCTTTTCTCAGCCGTCGGCGTCGTGGCCCTCGTCGGCATCGTCGTCAACAACGGAATCGTCCTCGTCGACTACGCGAACGGGCTTATGCGCGAGAAGCGGACGGCCATCGACGCGTGCCTCGAGGCAGGCAAGAGTCGCCTTCAGCCCATCCTGATGACCACCCTTACCTCGGTGATCGGCACCGTGCCGATGGCCTTTTTCCCCGGCGAGGGCGTCGAGATGATGCAGCCGATCGGGCTTACCATCGTCGGCGGGCTTCTTTCGGGCGCGTTCCTCACGCTGTACGTGTCTCCGGTCGTGTATAGTTTTCTCAACAAGCGGCGGGAGCGGCGTTTCGACGATCCCGACGCGCTCGATAACCAGATGCGGGAATTCGACTCGCGCGAGCGCGCGTAGGATCTCGACGGGGACGTTTGCGCCCGACGCGCGTTTCGTGGTATAACGGTCGCACGACGAACGAAAAGGGGAAGGACATGAAGAAGACAGAGAAGTGCCCGTGCGGTTCAGGCAAGACGTATGGCGATTGCTGCGGACCGATCATCGCCGGGACCACGAACGCCCCCACTGCCGAGGCGCTGATGCGCGCCAGATACTCCGCCTACGCCGCCCACGAGATCGACTTCATCCTCTCGTCATGCGTCCGCAAGGCGGGCGCCGAGGAGATCGATCCCGCCGAGACGCGGAAATGGAGCGAGGAGTCCCAGTGGCTTGGGCTCACCGTCCACGGCACCCAGAGGGGCGGCCCCGCGGACGACGAGGGCGTCGTCGATTTCTCCGCACACTACACGCGCAACGGCCTTAAGGACGAGCACCGCGAGTCGGCGAGCTTTAAGAAGGTCGATGGGAAGTGGCTCTACGCCGAAGGACGCCTCGTCGGCACCACGATCGTGCGCGCCGCGCCGAAGGTCGGGCGAAACGATCCCTGTCCCTGCGGGAGCGGGAAAAAATACAAGCAGTGTTGCGGTAGGGGCTAGCCCTACTGCTTTTTAGCCCTGGACCCCACCCAAACGCCGGCGAAGATCAACAGCCCGCCCGCGAGGGCAAAGGGCGTCAGCGGCTCGCCGATAAATATGGCCGACTCGATTAGCGTTAGCAGCGGGATGAAGTAGATGAAGGCATTCGCCTTCGTCGGGCCGAAGGCGCGGATGACGCGGTTCCACGAGAGGTACGCCGCGCATGAGGCGAACAGGGTCAAGAACGCCAGGCAGATGACCATCGTCGGGTCTCGAAGCGGGGAGAAGTCCATGCGGAGCGGCGAAAGCGCGAGCGCGGGCAGGGCCGTAACCAACGTATAAAAGAATATCTTTCGCGTGACGTAGAATTCGTTTTGGCTTGTTTTTAGTCGGCGGATAATGACGCAATAGACGGCCCAGGAGAGCGAGGACGAGAGGGCAAGAATATCGCCTGCCGGATTGAGGCGGAGGACGAACTTACCGTTCAAGATAACCAAGATCGCGCCCGCGAAGGCGACAAGGGCGCCGAGCGCGAATCGCCGCTCGAGCCGCTCACCGGGGACGAACCGCGCGGCGAGGACGGCGGTCAGTATCGGCGCGGTCGAGACGAGAAGCGACACGTTCGAGGCGAGCGAGAGCGAGAGAGCGACGTTCTCCGCGATGAAATAGAGCGACCCGCCGGCGACGCCGGCGAGGGCGATCAGGAGCTCGCTCTTCGCGCTCTCGGGTCGGTGGACGCGCGGGTATAGGGCGAACATGAAAACCCAGGCGAGGAAGAACCGATAGAAGAGCACTTCCATCGGCGTGAACGCCGAGAGAAGGACCTTCGTCGCGATGAAGGTGGAGCTCCACACGACTACCGTCGCGACGGCGAGTGCGTAGGGCAGCGCGCCCGGCCGATCCTTCACCATCCGAGTATCTCGCGGCGGTGCGCGAGCCCGATCGCGTCGAGGTTTTCCGCCAGGGACTTGCGCGGGTCCGCGCGCTCGCGAAGGTCAATGGAGAATCTGTTCATCGAGAAATGCTGATACACGCGGACGGGGGCGTCGGCCGCGCGGCCATAGGCGCCTGCCAGGGTCTCGGCGTAGCGGGCGAAAAGCCCGCCGCCCTTCAGCTCGCCGTAGCCGACGAGCCAAAGCCCGGCGCCGAGCGCGCGCTGGAGCGCCGCCGTTTCGCGGGCCATCCATCCTTGGCTCTCGTCGAGAAGCCGCGTAGCCCGCTCGCCCGCCTCGCGCGCGACTCGGGCTAGTTGCTTGGTCTTTGCCGTGTGCACCGGCGTCTTGTTCAAGATTAGGACGTTTCGCCGAAAGTCGATCCCAAGTTCGGGATGCGCGCGGAAAAACCCCTCGCCGAGCTTACCTGCCTGGCCGACGAGGTAGCGTCGGTTCCGCTCGAGCTGCTCGTCCTTACCGGGGTTGTCGCCGACCACGAGCAGGGCGATATCCCCGTCGGGACCGATGTCGTCGAGGGCTCGGTTATACACGACCGGGGTGTGCAAGGGGTACGTCGGCCCCCCGTCGGCCTCGACGGCCGTGCGTTGGGCCTGCGCGAGCCATCCCGCCGTTCCACCGGCTTCCTCAAGCCATCGATCGCATTGGGATCGAAAACGATCGCGAAAATCCGAAAAAACCTGCCAGCGAACGGGTGTCATGTGGGCAGTATACAAAATTTTCGCTGGATTAGTATGCAGTCGCGTTGCATAAATATGCAAAAATCTGTAGTATGGCTTCAATTGGATGATATCGCCTGTGATGCGCCTTGAGGCGCTTTGGGCATCAACATAGTCAAAGGGGACATATGATGCATAC
>JAKPSR010000224.1 GCA_029571425.1 Spirochaetota bacterium
AAGGGAGCAACGTCCGCACCGAGCACTATAGCGCGATTCGCGCGGAGGTCTCGGACGCGGCGGACCCTGGCTCGCGCACGAACTTCGCCCTGATCGAGCGGCTTAAGGGTGCTGACAACGTGGCGATCGCCGGCGAGGCCCTATCCCACTGCGTGGCGAATACCGTCCGAGACCTAATCACCTGCATCCCCGCCGAGAAGCTCGTCGTCCTCACCGACGTGAGCTCGAACGTCCCCGGCTTCGAGAGCCTCGGGAACGACTTTTGCTCCGAGGTGGAGCGGATCGGGGTCAGGCTCATGACTTCCGTCGAATTCCTCGCCTAATCGCCGCCGCTAGCTTTTTGGCGCGCTTGTACCAAAGGGCGCGCGCCATCTCCGCCGCGCGGTAGCACGCGTACGCCGCGCGGGAGACCGGCACGTCGACGCTTCCCTGCCGCCTGACGACCGCCCCGCCGAACCCCGTCTTGAAAAGATAGAGGCCGCGCATCGGGTGCGCGGGATCGTCCGAGGGCGGTATGCCGTAGAGGTCATAGCGCGAGCACCCGGCTTCCTTCGCGTCCCGGATCGCCCTCCACTGCAGGGCGTAGGCCGGCATCAGGTTCCGCTTTTCGTTTGACGAAGCTCCGTACAGGTACACGGCCTCTTCCCCGGCGAAGATCGTGATGATCGAGGCGAGCACGCGCCCCTCGTGCTCGGCAAGGTACACGCGCACCGATATCGGCGGGTCAAGCGGCGTGGGGGCATACGCCGTCGCGCGCGCGAGGAGGTCCTCGTAGTAGGCACGGGCGTGGAGGGCGATCCCGTCTCGCTCGGCGGTTTGCGTGTAGAGGTTCCAGAAGGTCTCGACGCCGCGCGTTCGCGCCTCTTCGCCCGAGAGGCAGGCGACGCGCACGCCCTTTCGCTCGGCGAGGCGGGCGTTGTACCGCCACTTCGCCCGCATGCCGGCGAGTATGTCGTCCTCGCTCCGCGTTAGGTCGACGATGACGGTATCAGGTGGTTGGACGTCTATGGGCGCTTTGCGCGCGGGCGCGCAAGGCGCGCGAGGGCGGTCGAGGGGAATCGCCGTCGAGGGCTCATCGTCGCCCCCGCCCGAAATCGGGTACGAAACCTGGATCGGTGCGTCAAATCGGACGCAGAGGGTACGCGGTGGAAGATGCGGGACGAGCGCGCGTGCGAGTTCGCCGAGGAAGGTACCCTCCGCGCCGGAATCTGCGTTCGCCTTTCGCGCGCGGAAGGCCTCTGGATCAGGGCCCATCGGGACGTAGGCTATCGAGAAGGGACCAGCGACCCGGCGGACCAGGACGGTCAGCGGAGTCTCCGGCGCGCCTTCGCTACATGAGTCGACGGCGAAATATAGCGGAAGCCAACCGTGGGCGGCCTTAAACGCGGCCCAGAAGGGCGTTTGCAGGAAGGATCGGGGGGCGGCTATTCCTTCCCCCGCCTTGGCGGGGTCGAGCGGGCGAAGGATCATCGTCAGGAGACGGAACCGTTCACGACGTTTTGGGCCGTTACCGGCTTCCCGTCGATCATGAGCCTCTTTCCGCCGACCGTGACGACGTGATCGACTATCTGCATCGGGGCGGAGAAGAAGGTGTCCGCGTCGATCGAGTCTGGTTTCTTTGCGGCGGGGTCCGCGCCCTCAAGGACGACCGGCGTGCCCGGAGCGGCCCATGAAGAATCGAGTACCTCGACGCGCTCGACTCCGGCCTCGTCGGTCCAATCGCCG
>JAKPSR010000249.1 GCA_029571425.1 Spirochaetota bacterium
CGCTCAAACGCGGGAATGTAATCGCAAAGAGGGTGATTTGGGTCTTTCTTCTGAATAGCCTTAAGGAGCACGGTCCCGTCGAAAGTCCCGCTGGTAAACCCGATGATGCCGAAGGTAATCCCCCGACCATGATGCCTGTTCTCGGCGTAATTGTAGACGAAGGACACGGTATTGTTTTCGGGTATGCAGGTTAACGCGAGGATGACGTTCTTGGAAACGTCACTCGTCTCGGTCGCTGGGCCATCTGACTCGCCCTTTCCCCCTGACGAGCAAGACAAAGCCGCAGATGCGATCAGGATACCTAGCGCCACCTTGATTACGCGTTTCATTTTATTCTTGCCCCCCATCCTCGATAGTCCATGCATAGACCTTAATAAGCTTCTCGCGCGCCGTTGCCGCGGCCGCGGTGTATTTCACGTTTCCGGCTCGGGTGTATACCCCGCGCATTCGCAACGGCAACTCGCTGATGCCGATAAGAAACGCGCTATAGCTAGCGGACGAGAAGCCATTTGAATTTATTAACACGTCGAACGCGCACATGTTTTTACGCTTCCCGCACCGGCCTACTCTTGCCCATCGTCGTATATATACCAGCCATACTCCGCAATGATTTTTGCTCGCGCGGGCGCTGCTGCTGCGTTGTACTTTCTTCCAGCCGAGTGAAAATTGACGTTTCGCGTAAGCATCGGTAAGGCGCTGATGCCAATCAGGAAAGCGCTATAGTTCTCATTCGACACGCCGGAGTCACTAAAGATATAATCAATGGCCGAGGCCTTCGAGACGTTCCACGAGCCTAGGTTTTTGTTGAACGCCCTTGCTTCATAGAACATCTCGTCCATGTACGTTACGTTCGACACGTCCCAGCAACCAATATCATCGTTGAATATTTTCGCGTACTTAAACATGTTCCTCATGTTCGTCACTTGCGAAACGTCCCACCGTGATACATTCGGTATCCTTGATAATAGATAACACCGGGAAAACATTGACGACAGGTCGGAAACCCCGGTCAAATCGGGAACGTCGGTTGCCGCGATCGTCATGTTGACGCAGCACGAGAAATATCCCCCGCCGCCGCCAAGGTTTAGCACGCCCCACCGATCGACGCTCAAGAGCTTATTCGAGTCGCCGTTCTGATCATAATAGACCAGCGGTTGCGCGGCGAACCGAAATCCCTGAATCATGCCCGTGATCGAAACCGTATACGTCCCGGCAGTCGCGTAGGTATGCGTCTTATCAGCGTCATCGTACGCGGTTATCTCGCTCATCGTGCCGTCGCCCCAATCAACCACGCATTCGTATACCCCTCTTTCGACGAGGGGAAGCGTGATCTGGTTTGACTCGGATAAACCAGGGTTATCAGTTTTCCACGTCGAGACGAAGGCGCCGCGCGACCCGTCGCCCGCGTCGTCTCCGCCGCTTGGGGAGCATGCCGCAAACGCAATCGCAATCGCAATCGCGAGTATCGCGACAACAATTGAAAGGACGTTTGTTCGTTTCATATTAACCCTTTTCCCCGGCGGCATAGGTGAAGACTGCCGCGCGTATGGGCGTACTATAGGACAAAGGGTACTGCCAATCGACCGAATAGTCGAAAAAGGGGGTTTTTTATCCGGACGTATTAGTTTTTACGCTTTTTCCGCCACAGCGCGTGGCACGATGACTCTCTTGCGAAACTCCGACGGCGTAAGGCCGGCAATCTTCTTGAACACGTCGTTAAAGGTCGACTTCGAATTGAATCCGGAGTCCATCCCGATGGCAAGTATTGAAGTCTCCGAAAACCGCTCGTCCGTCAGCATCCGCTTCGCCTCTTCCACGCGAAGCTCGTTGACGCATTGGTAAAAATTCTTCCCAAGCCCAAGGTTCAATGCTTTCGAAAGTTGATGGACGGGAACGCAGATCTTTCCGCCGACGTCGCTGATGGTCAGCTCCGGATTCAAATACGCCTTGCTTCGCTGAAGGTACTCGCGAAATTTCTCGAGTGCGATCTCCTGCCGAGGGCGCTCGTCTCCCTCGACGGCTGCGAGCTGGGCGTTCATCGCGCGATTCCCGGAGAACACTTCCGGAATCGTCACCATCTTGTACAGCCCGATATAGATGGCGACGGTGTACAGAAGCATCGGGTAAATCTGGTTCCTCGCGCCCGACACGAGGAAGATAGTCACAAGAAGCCATATCGAGAGCATGGTCACCAGGCAAAAGATCAATACGCCGAAGACCTTATTCCTGATATCCGAGTAATAATTCCGAAGCTCTATCCGGTATTCCTGTATGCGCTTCGCGGTGCCGACAATATAGGCGATCGCGACCGCGCAGGGAAAGGCGCCTCCGAACGGAAACGGACCCTCCGGCGCGAGCAAGAACATTCTCCTATCTATTATCCTGCCCGAGGCTTGGGTTGCGGAAATGATCTCGATCTTGGCGGAATCGCTTAAGCGATAGAACACGAAATACATGAAAATGACGTGCAGAAAAAACGGTATGAGATGCGCGAGATACCGAGAGCGAAACCGCGTTATCTTGCCGCTTAACACGCTCACGTAGACGTACATGATCGGGGTGAATAAAAACGCGAACGATGCGTTTATGTCATACAAGAAGGGATACGTAAGGACGATCGAGGAGTTATTCAAGTACGCGAGGACGAGATCCAAGTCAAGCAATACGATAAAGGCGGCCAGAACGCGGTTTGGCGCCCTGTTATTCTTGTACCGCAGCAGGGGAACGCAGAGCAGCAACCCTTGCGCCACGCCGACGAACAGCACTATGTCGACTATCGTTATCGCATCTAGCCTCATGAAGAAGACTGTCCTTTTTTCAATAGGATACCGAAACGTATTTTACTATGGCGCGAAGCGAGTTTCAACCATACATTATCGAATCAACGCGCTTATAAAGGGTACGGCCATGTACGCGGCGAAAGCGGAAAGAAGAAGATACCCTCCAATCTCAAAGGCGAGCGAAACGCGAGCAACGAGGGCCTCGCGGTCCTTAAGGGCCCAAAAAACACCAACGCGACCAAACCAAGCGAGATACCCCGCCGCAATGACGGGAAGGGACATCCCGGCAGACATGGCGGCGACAGCGGCGAGTCCCGCGCGCGCGAGGCCAAGCCTCAGCGACAGCACGAGAACGAGGATGGCGCCGGGGCACGGATACGCGCCCGTGATCAAGATGGCAGGCAGGGTCATCGCGCGCGCGCGCGATCGCGCAGGTCGAAAAAAGGAAAGAGCTGTCCGCGCCGAGAGTATCACCCCAAAGGCTAAAAGGGCGAGGTACGAAATTCCCTCGGCCCACGCCGCCGCCCAATCGACCTTGCCGCCGAACGCCCCGGCCACGCCGCGAAAAGTAAACAACACCAACGCTGCGGCTCCACCGTGAATGGCCGCGAGGGCAAGCCCCATCGCGAGCGGTTCCCACGCGCGCGCGCGCCTCGCGAGATAAAGCGAGAACACGACGGTTTTCCTATGTCCCGGGCCAAGGGCGTGAAGGATGCCGTACACGAACGACGCCGCGAGCAACCCCGCGAAGAGCGAGGGCGCTGGTTTGTCGGCGATTTGGTAAAACGCCTCGCCAATCCGCTCGCGAAGCCCGGCCTGGCCCGCGGCCAACGCGGGATCGGGAGCCGAGACGCGGGCGCGCGGCGCCGGCGACGAGCCTTCCGCGCCGAGGAACGGGTTTGCCATGAGCGGCGTCATTGCCATTACCAACGCGACCGCGAATGCGGCAACGTATGGCGCGCGGCGAAACGCAATCCTAGCGGCGATCAGAGCGCACCTCGATCTCGAGGGGATAAAAGGTCTCGAGGCCCTTTCGCCACTGATAGTATACCGTGGTGTCGTCGGCCGCCCCGCGCGGATTGTAATACACCGGAAAGTCTCGGTTCTCTACCACGCGCCAAGACGCGTCGACGATGGCCGCGTCCCGGCGCAACCTGACCTCTCGGCCCTTTGGATAGGAAACGCTGCAATAAAACGTATAGTCGTACACGGCAAGGTACAGTGGCCCCGTCGCGTATCCCGAGAGGTCAATATAGAAACGGTAGCTCGCCTTCCCCGCCTTTTGACTCACCGAGAACTCGGAAACGCGATCCGGATTCGATCGTTTCGCGCCCTGCCGAATGAAGG
>JAKPSR010000302.1 GCA_029571425.1 Spirochaetota bacterium
GACTCGGCACGAACGGGGTCTGGCTGTCGATCGCGATCGGCTTCTTCGTGGGGATGGTCGGTACCGTGCTGTATTATTTCTTCGGCAATTGGCGAAGGTCGGTCGTGTCCGCGCCGAGCTCGGAGAGCATCTCGGTATAGAAGCGGCGCTCGAGCGCGTCGTCGCCGACGCCAGAGCGCGCGAGGGTCTCGCGGAGGGCAGCCTCCGCGCGCGCGATAGTCTGCTCGTCTGGGTCGTCGGTCAGTATCTCGAGCTCGAGGAACCAGCCGAGGCGCTCGACGAGCGAGAGCTCGATCGAGACAGCGAAGCCTGAGTCGGTTTCGACGGAGAAGAGCCGGGTGTCTTTCCGCTTCTCGATGTAGGGCTCGAAGCCGAGGTCGGCGATCAGGCTCTCGAACGCGGGCCGGTCGGACACGGCGAACTCTCTCTCGTCGTTAACCTCGAGGTCGCCGCGCGTCTCCTTTCTTTTATAGGTGACCGTCGCCTTTCCGCCCTCGTCGCGGATACGCACCTTTATGAACTCGCCACTGTCGCGCGGATTCGCGAGCTTCCAGTAAGCGTCCAGTTTTTGAGTCTCGCCCTCGAAGCGCGCGAAGGCTCGCACGCGCCGCTCGGTCGCCTCCGCGTCGGCGACGCGCGCCTTTATCTCGTTCTCGGTCATGCGGCACTCCTCAGCAGAGTATACGACGGCGTCTCGAAAAAAGGAAGGCCGCGGCGATGGCCGTGAACGGGGCGACGAGAAGAAGCCCCATGCTTCCCATCATCGTGTGGAATATCTCGCTCGAGACGTACGACATGGTAAACATGTTCTCGAAGGGAACTCCCTGGGCCATGAATACCATCAAGAGGCTCGTGTAGCTTCCCGTATAGGCGAGCAAGAGGGTCGTTGACATGGTGCCGATGACCTTCCTGCCTACCGATAACCCCGACTTAGCGAGCTCGAGAAAGGAAAGACCCGGCCTCTTTTTGTGGATTTCCTCAAGCGCAGCCGAGATGTCGGTCGCGAGGTCCATGAACGCGCCCGACGATGCGAGGAACGTCCCCGCGAGGAATATCGCGGTAAGGTCGAGGTTGTCGTAGCCGGCGAAGCGAAGGGTCTCGGAGAACGGTCTCACTGCCCCGTTCAGCCGATAGGGCGCCGCGCAGAGCATGGCAAGTATCGCGCTCGCCGTCGTGCCGAGCATGCTTCCCAAGAACGCGGCGACGCCCGTTTCCGTGAAGCCGGTGACCAGGAATATTATCACGAAGGAAAGCGCCGTCACGAGCAGGAGGCTCGCGATGACAGGAGGGAATCCCGCGAGGAAGGCCGGTATGAGGAGCTTCCAGATGCCGGCGACCGTGAAGGCGAATGACACCGCGCTCTTTAGTCCCGTCCATCCCCCGTAAAGCAATAGCACCGCCAGGAAGGCGATCGCGAGCGCCCCCTGCGCGTCAAGGCGATAGTGGTCGACGAGGGTAAGGGACTCGGGCGGAGTAAGACCGCCGTCGGGCGATTTCTCGCCGGGGTCGATCACGACGAGCGCCCTGTCGCCGGGGCGAAAGACCTTGTCCAGGTCCGACTTGCCATAGAGGATGTTGTTCGCGTCGGCCTCGAAGCCCTTGTACTCGCCGGTTAGGACACGGACGCGGACTGTTTGCTCTCCCTGCATCACGGGGCCGAAGCACCGTATTCCATTGTTCTCCGTCGAGATGACCTCCGCCTTCGCCCTGAGCGACCGCACGCCTTCCCGTTCATGCCCGGTGGGCCGGAAGGCGAGGACGATCGTCGCGAGCAAGGCGACTGCGGTGAACGCGACGTCTTTTTTACCTAACGTCCGCCACGAATGAGCCGCGTATCGCGCGATCGAAAAAGTCCTTCCCATCCCTCGCCTCCCGCCCATTGCGCGCTTGCTTCCTATTTCGCCTTTTCCTCGGCCACGCGAATGCCCATGACCGCGACGAGTTTACGGAATAGGTCGGTATTGTCGTAGTATCCGTCGAACAGCGATTGCCCGGCGCCGAGCGCGTAGGTCGGCACGGGTACGCCCGTGTGGGAGTATGTCGTCCAGCCGATGCCCGCCGCCTGGTTCGCCAGGTGCGTGAGCGTGACCGTCAGCGGTTCGTATCCGCCGTAGAGGTTGTACACGCTTTCCTGGGTCGCGCGCTCGACCTCGCCTTTCATGCTCCGCTTGAACGCCCGGTCGACGAGTTCCCGCGATGGCTCGTCGAGGGCCGCGTAGTCGACGCCGAACCATTCCTTCATCGGGGCGATCAGGTCCGCGACGTTTCCTCCCCCGGCGCCTTTCAATTTCTTGTAAGGGGCGAGGATTCGCTCGTCGAAGGCGATGTAGGATCCTTTTTGCATGGCGACCTTCTCGAAGAACGTCGAGTATTTCGTGCCCGCGAACCCGATGCTCATGCCGCCCGTCTCGTGGTCGCCGGTCACGATGATGAGAGTGTCGTTCGGGTGCTTCTTCTGGAACTCGACGGCCCGCGCGATCGCGCGGTCGAACGCGAGCGTGTCCCCGATCGAGGCGGCCGCGTCGTTGGCGTGGCAAGCCCAGTCGATCTTTCCCGACTCGACGGCGAAGAAGAAGCCATTCTTGTTATCGAGAAGCTCGATGCCCTTGTCGACGTAGTCCGCGAGGGCGAGGTCTTCTTTCGCCCTGTCGATCTCGTACGGCATGGCCATGGAGTCTTGCAGCGTTTCGTTGAAGGCGATGACCTTGAGCCCGGCCGCGGGCTTGAGGGCCTTAAGCTCTGCGGCCGTCTTCACCACGGTGTATCCCCGCTTCGCCGCGAGCGCTATCGCGTCCTCCTGATCCCCCTTCTTTCCCGTAGGCTGGCAAAACCCCCCGCCCCCGAAAAAGTCGAAGCCCGAAGCGCTTAGCTGGCACGCGATGTCGTACATGTCTCCCCTGCTCGGGACCTTCGCGTAGAAACCGGCCGGCGTGGCGTGGTCGAGCGATACCGTGGTCACGACGCCGACCCTCCAGCCCATTTCCTTCGCGTATTCGGCTATGGTCTTGTACCGTTTCGTCTTGCCCGGGTCCATGTTGATGACGCCGCTAAGCGTTTTGTTGCCGGTGGCGATCGCGGTGACGGCCGAGGCCGAGTCCGTGATGATCGAGCTCGAGTCGTACGTCGTCGTCAAGCCCTGGGCCGGGAACTGGGTGAAGCCAAGCTTCTGGAACCCAGGCTCCGCGCCCGCCATTGACTTGGCGTAGATTTCGGCCGCGCTCACTTGCGCGATCGACATACCGTCGCCGATGAACAGGAATACGTATTTCGCCTTCTTCGGCTTTTCGGCAAGCGCCGGGGCGGCGAGAAGCGCGATCGATAGGGCGACGCACAGAGACTTTCTAACCGTCGACATGTGAACCTCCTTGGGGCGGGACTTTGCCCCGCAGGATACGGATACGATGTCTCGGTGAATCCTTCGTGAGCTTGCCGTGAGGAATTGATGAAAGGACGCGCGAAAAAAAACGCCCCGCGCAGTGCGGGGCGTGTGTGAGACGCGAAAGCGTCTAGTTCCAGCGGAGCACGGACTTGTCGTAATCCGAGGGGGCGACGTAGCCGAGGAGCTCGATGCAGGTCGCGGCGAGGCTCGATATCCCGAGTCCCTCGTTGAGCTCGCGGGCGTACTCGCCCTTCGACGCGGGGTCGAACAGGATGCAAGGCACGGGGTTGAGCGAGTGGCTGGTCTTCGCCTTCGGGCTTCCGTCCTTCTTAACGGACACCGCGCCGGTCTTCTTATCGTGCTCGAACATGTCGTCCGCGTTCCCGTGGTCGGCGCTCAGTATCATGACGCCGCCCGCGGCCTCGACGGCCTTGCGGAGCCGGGCGATCTGCAGGTCCATCCCCTCCATCGAGCAGAGAACCGCCTGGTAGATCCCGGTGTGCCCGACCATGTCGCCGTTCGGGTAGTTTAGCCGGATGAAGTCGTACTTTCCCGACGCGATCGCCTCGAGCACCTTGTCGGTGATCTCGGCGCACTTCATCCAAGGTCGCTGCTCGAAGGGCACGACGTCGCTCTTGACCTCGACGTAGTCCTCGAGCTTCTCGTCGAACTTGCCGAGCTTGTTGCCGTTGAAGAAGTAGGTGACGTGCCCGTACTTTTGCGTCTCGCTGATCGCGAGGGAGCGGACGCCGGTGGCCGCGAGGAACTCGCCCATGGTGCGGTCGATCGCGGGCGGGGTGACGAGGTACTGGCCCGGGATGTGGAGATCGCCGTCGTACTCCATCATGCCG
>JAKPSR010000304.1 GCA_029571425.1 Spirochaetota bacterium
CGGCGATCAACGGCGCGAAGGTCGCGACCCTCGAGGACCTGCAGTCGCTCGTCATACGCGAGCGGCCCCGCACGATCGTCAAGGTTACCGGCACCCCGCCCGGCGAGACGATACCGCGGGATTGGCTCGTCTCCCTCGCCCCCAGGCCCGAACTACCTGGCGCAACCATCTTGGACAGGGACCTCGAGAGCCGCGCCTTCCTGCCGCTGTTCGGTCTTGGCCTCGAGCGGGTAGGTTCGTCGCGCAAATACACCGTGCGGTCGCTCGTGCGCGGGGAGATCGCCGACGAGTCCGGCTTCTCCGAGCAGGACGTGGTCGAGATCCGCGAGGTAAAGCGCAATAAGGAAGGCGACGCCGTGTTCGTCCAGCTGTTCACCAAGCGCCGCAAGAACGGATATCTTGAGTCCTTCATCGGCGTCGCCGCGTCTCTGGACAGCCCGTCCTATTTCTAATATAGTTCCCCCATATGACCGACCCGAAGCTCATACGCAACTTCTGCATCGTGGCGCACATCGACCACGGGAAATCGACCCTGTCCGACCGCCTTATCGAGAAGGCGAAGGTCGTCGACGAGCGGCTCTACCGGGCCCAGATGACTGACAATATGGACATCGAGCGCGAGCGCGGGATCACGATCAAGAGCCAGGCCGTTACCATCCCCTACGCGGCGAAGGACGGCAAGCGCTATACGCTGAACTTCGTCGATACCCCCGGCCATGTCGACTTCACCTATGAGGTGTCTCGCGCCATCGCCTCGTGCGAGGGAGCCCTGCTTCTCGTCGACGCCGCTCAGGGCGTCGAGTCGCAGACCCTCTCGAATATGTACCTCGCCCTCGAGCACAACCTCGAGATACTGCCGGTCATCAATAAGATCGACCTCCCCGCCGCCGACATCCCGAGCTCCCTTCACCAGATCGAGCATGATCTCGGCCTCGACGCGTCCGCCGCCGTGCAGGTCTCGGCGAAGCAGGGCATAGGCATCGACGAGCTCTTCGAGGCCATCGTCGCGCGCATCCCGCCCCCAACCGGCTCCGCGGACGACGTCCTCCGCGCCCTGGTGTTCGACTGCCACTACGACCCCTACCGCGGCGTCGTCATCCACATCCGGGTCTTTACCGGCCGCGTCCGCGCGGGGCAGACGATACGCTTCATGAACACGGGGGCGGACTACCGCGTCGAGGAGACTGGTGTCTTCGTCCTCAAGCTCGTCGCGGGAGAGGAACTCGCCGCAGGCGACGTCGGCTACATCATCGCCGGGATCAAGACCGTCTCCGATGTGCGCGTCGGGGACACCATCACCGTGGCCGATGCCCCGGCCGACAAGCCGCTTCCCGGCTTCAAGGAAGTCAAGCCCGTCGTCTTCTCGTCGATCTACCCGATGGACACGAACGAGTATGACGAGCTCAAGGACAGCATCGAGAAGCTCAAGCTGAACGACGCGAGCCTCACCTGGCAGAAAGATTCCTCGGTCGCGCTCGGGCACGGTTTCCGCTGCGGCTTCCTCGGCCTCCTTCACCTCGAGGTCGTGCAGGAGCGGCTCGAGCGCGAGTTCGACCAATCGGTGATCTTCACCGCGCCATCCGTCGAGTATCGCATCCACCTTCGCTCGGGCGAGACCATCCTCTGCGACAACCCCGCCGACTACCCCGACGAGGGGAAGATCGAGGCGGCGGACGAGCCGTATATCAAGGCGAGCATCATCACCCCGACGGGGTACCTCGGGAACATCATGAGCCTTTGCGTGGAGAAGCGCGGGGTCCAGACGAACATGCAGTACCTCGACGAGAAGCGCGTTGAGATCGTGTACGAGATGCCCCTAGCCGAGGTCCTGTTCGATTTCTACGACTGGCTCAAGAGCCTCAGCTGGTTCGCCATTGGCTGGGCAGTCCTGGGGTGGCCGGCCTATCTCATCGCCTG
>JAKPSR010000350.1 GCA_029571425.1 Spirochaetota bacterium
GGGCGAGGCTCGCGACGAGGTAGCCGAGGCCGAAGGACGACGCCAGGCTCAGGACGATGGCGAACGCGACGCGATGGGCCGGTCCCGCGATCCCGACGCCGAACCCGAATCGGGCCACGAGGTACACGGCGAGAGCCGAGGCGAGGGCGAACGCGGCCTGCAGGGCGCTGACCGCGAGAAATAGCACGAGCGGGCTCGCGGGCGTCGCCTTAAGCCGCCTAAGGACCTTCCCGTGCCGATACGAGGCGAAGGTCAGCGGTATGCCCATGAGCCCCGCGGCGCATATCCCGATCGACGCCGTGCCCGCGAGGGCCGCGGCGCGGGCCTCGGCCGGCGAGATGAACCCGAGCAGGAGCATCACGGCGACGGGGAAGAGGACTCCGAAGAAAAGCATGTTCCCGTCCCGAATCGCGAGCTTCGTCTCCGTCTTCAGTAGAACCCAAAACGCCTTCATACCGCGACCTCCTCGTCGCCCATCAGGGCGATAAACGCGTCTTCGAGATTCGACCCGCCGCCCGCGGCGACCAGCTCCTCCGGCGTCCCCCGCGCCACCACGCGGCCCCGGCGCATCACGGCGACTCGGTCGCACAGCCGCTCGACTTCGTCCATGTAGTGTGAGGTCAGGACAACCGTTCGCCCCTCGTCCCGGAGCGCGACGATCAGCGACCACACCTCGCGGCGCGCCTGTGGGTCGAGACCGGTCGTAAGCTCGTCTAGGAAGACGAGCTCGGGATCCGGTATCAGCGCGAGGAGCACGGAAAGCTTCTGCCGCTCCCCGCCCGAGAGATCCTTGACCTCCACCCGCGCCTTCCCGGCGAGCCGGAAACGATCGAGAAGCTCGCGCCAATCCCGAGACCTCGGGTACAGGACCGCCGTTGCCTCGCAGACCTCGGCGACCCGTATCCGATCCTGGTATCCCGTGCTCTGGAACTGAACCCCGACGCGAGAGAAAAGCTCCCGCCGGTCGCGAACAGGGTCGAGCCCGAGAACGCGCGCCGTGCCCGCGTCCCGATCCTTAACCCCGAGGACGCATTCGACGGTCGTGCTCTTGCCCGCGCCGTTGTGCCCGAGCAAGCCAAAGATCTCGCCACGCTTTACGGCGAGATCAACCCCGTCGAGCGCGCGAACCCTCCCGTAGGTTTTCACGAGGCCTTTCGCCTCGATCGCGTATTCCATCGTCCACCTCCTGTCTCGCTCGAGGCTACTGTCTCCCGTTAGGGGAGGGTCAAGCGTTGCCGTCCTCCGTCAGTTTTTTCGTCATCGTCCGTATTGACAAATAGTTTTATATACAACTAATATGTTGTATATAAAACCATTAAGGAGGATGATATGAAGCCGGAAGGATATAGCGAGGCACTCGCCCTGACGAAACGGGCGCCGTTCGTGTTTCTTAGCACGCTCGCCGACGGCGGGTTCCCGGAGACTCGGGTGCTCTTTAACTTGCTACAGAGGCGCGCGGACGCCCTTTCCTCGGGGCCAGCCCGGCCACGATCCGACTTCGCGACGTATCTTGGGACGAACACGGGGAGTAGGAAGGTCGCCCAAATGCGATCGGACCCGCGGGTGTGCCTCTATTACGCCGACGAGGATCGATATGAGGGTTGCATGGTTCGAGGCCGCGTCGTCGAGGTAGAAGACCGTTCGACGCGAGTCGCGGTATGGACGCCCGAATGGGACATGTATTACCAAGGCGGTCTCGACGGGGGCGATTTCTCGTTGATCGCGTTCGATCCTGAGTTCGTCCGCTATTATCACGAGCTCAGGGTGCTAAGCTTCGATCCCCGAGCGGTCGATGCGTGACGGCGGGAACCTCCTCTCGCAGGCCCATCAGTTGGCCGGCCGCGCCTTCGCTCGCGTTCTCAAGCGGCACGGGATCGCGGCGCTAAGCCCTGGCCAGGGCCGGATCCTCTATGCCCTCTGGCGCGAGGATGGAATACCGCAGGGCGAGCTCGCGAGCAAGACGAAACTGGAGAAATCGACCCTCGCGCTTATGCTGGACCGACTTGAGGCGGACGGCCTCGTCGATCGTGTGCCCGACCCGGTCGACGCCCGCCGTCGGATCGTCCGCGCGACCGACGCGACCCGCCGCCTCGACGTCGCCTACGCGCGAGCGTCCGAGGAGATGATCGACGTCTTCTACCGCGGTATGCCGGAGTCCGAGATCGACCGGTTCGAGCGCTCTCTCAGGCGAATCATCGCGAATCTCGAGGAGGACGAGGCGGGCGCTAGAGGCGCACCCTGACCCCGACGGTCGCGTAGTGGAACAAGGCGAAGGTATACACGCCCCCGCCGCCGTCGGACCCGCCCTCGAGGATGCGGTATCCCGCGCGGAACGCGGCGCGTTCCCCGTGATCGTACTCGAGCGCGACGAGCACGTCCTCGGCGCGGCCGTACGGGCTCGCTAGGGCGTCCGCGTCGACGAGTACGCTGAAGGGTCCCGCGAAATTCCAGCGCAGGCCGAGGTTCACGAGCGGGACGAATCCTAAGTCGTCGCGACGTTCGTACCCGGCGTCGCCGGCAATGGATATGGACGCGCTTCTGATTTTTCCCGTAAGCCCCGCCGCGAGCTCGAGGCTATCCGTCTTCACGAATGAGTAACGATAGGTGAGGCGATATGAATCGAACCGATATGACGAGTGTACCCGGGATCCTGAGGGAAACACGGTATCGCGATAGCGCACGTCCTCGTCTAATCGGCCCGAACCCTCGACGGTGAGCGGGGCGGCGAGGAAGCTGACCGAGTGTCGGTCGCGGAAGACGTAGCCAACGCGCACCCTGATCGCGCGGGCAGGGTCCTGGTTAAGGTCCGAAGCGAGGGAAAGGGTCGTCCCACCATCGTCCGGGATGCGGACGTCGTTATACCCGGTGAACGCGAGTCCGCCCTCCACGTCGATGAAGGCCTGCGCCGCGACGGCCGCGGCCGACCATAGGAACGACACGGAAAGTACTATGGCGCGCAGGTTTTTTTTCATACTCTCTCCTTTTGGTGTTAGCTTTAGCTAACACTTCGAGACAAACATACGCTACCGTAATTGAAAAGGCAAGTATACGCGCGTTTTTTTTACGGGATGATCGAGTCAAGCGACCATTGCTCTGGGCTCGGGTCGGCGGCGAGCGAGCCGCGGATGCGCTCCATCAGGCGCTTGAACACGCCGGTTCGCATGAAGGCCTCGGCGTATGTCTTGTCCTGCCAGGTTCCGATCGCGAGCGCCGCGGGTCGCGAGACCAGGAACTGCATGCGAACGAGGCCTGGGGCCTTCCGCGCCTCGTCGAGCACGAGCTCGCGCCAGAGGGCGCAGCCCTCCTCAAATTTGCCATTGATAAACTGGTATCTCATCGTCGCCGTGTACATAATAACTCCTTAAGAAAGTATCGATGCACCCGATCATCCTCCGGATTCAGTTCGGGATGGAAGGTGAGGCCGAGTATAGAGCCGAAACGAACCATGATCGGCGCCCCGCGCTCGGGGTCTACGCCTTCCCGCGCGAGGACGACGACGCCGGTTTCGACCGAGGCGATGCGCGGCGCGCGGATAAAGGTCGCCGGAAATGGACGGTCGGGATTCCCTCCCGCGCATTCGGGCGCGAGCGTTACCGGCGCGACGAAGGATTCCGCTTGCCTTCCGTACGCGTTACGCGTGACGGTGATCGGAAGGACGTCAAGCGGTACGACTCGAGGATCGCCTGAGTCCCGGGCGAGGAGGATGAGTCCTGCGCACGTGCCCATCGTCGGCCTCTCGCGGGCGAAGTCTCGGAGGGCGTGCCAGAGCCTGCCGGGCCTAGGCGGCGCGCCAGGCTCCCAGTCGCTTTCCATCAGGAGCTTGGTGAGGGTCGTCGATTCCCCGCCGGGGATCACGAGGGCATCGATGCCCTCGAGGTCCGTAGCGGTCCTGATCTCCCGGGCCTCGGCGCCGAGGCGGCCAAAAGCCGCCCGATGGCTCGCGAAGCCCCCCTGCAGGGCGAGAACGCCGATGGTTGGAGCCATCTACCACCCTCGCGAGGCGAGACGCTCTTCGTTAGGGAGCTTGGCGACGTCGATGCCGTCCATCGCGGTCCCAAGTCCGGTCGATACCTCGAGAAGGACCGCGGGGTCCCGATAGTGAGTTACCGCGCGCACGATCGCCTTTGCCCGTTGCTCGGGATCTGCGGACTTAAAGATTCCGGAGCCGACGAAGACGGTCTCGGCGCCGAGGTGCATCATCAAGGCGGCGTCCGCCGGGGTCGCGACGCCGCCGGCCGCGAAGTTCGGCACGGGAAGCTTGCCGAGGCGGCGGGTCTCGAGGACGAGCTCGAAGGGCGCCTGCAGCTCCTTCGCGGCCGTCATCAGCTCGGCCTCGTCCATCGACGAGATTCGACGGATGTCAGCCATAAGTTGGCGCATATGCCTGACCGCCTCAACGACGTTGCCGGTCCCGGCCTCGCCCTTGGTGCGGATCATCGCGGCGCCCTCGCCGATGCGGCGCAGCGCCTCGCCCAGGTTACGGCACCCGCAGACGAAGGGGACCTTGAACTGGTGCTTGCTGATGTGGAATTCCTCGTCGGCCGGCGTGAGGACTTCGCTCTCGTCGATGAAGTCGATCGAGAGGGCCTCGAGAATTTGCGCCTCGACGAAGTGTCCGATTCGGCACTTAGCCATCACCGGGATCGACACCGCGGCCTGGATTTCCTTGATCATCTTGGGGTCGGACATCCGCGAGACCCCTCCGTCTCGCCTGATGTCCGACGGAATGCGCTCGAGAGCCATGACCGCGGCGGCGCCCGCGCGCTCGGCGATCTTCGCCTGCTCGGCGTTGGTGACGTCCATGATGACTCCGCCCTTCAGCATCTCGGCGAGGCCGACCTTGACGGCGAATTGTTCTCTCTGATCCATATCCGTTCCTCCTACACGTAACCGAGGCCGCCCGATCCGGCGTCCCCCGGGGCCGATGCGAGGAACTCCCGCGTCGCGTCCCCCAATATTTTGATGCCCGCGCGAATTTCCTCCGCGCAAAGCGACCCATAGCACAGCCTAAACGAGTTTGCGAAGCGGCCGTCCGCGTCCTGCATCGGGCCTGGCAGGAAGGCGACGCCGCGCTCGATGGCCCGCAGGTAGAGGGCCACGCTCGAGTACCCCTGGGGGAGCGTCACCCAGAGCTGGAACCCGCCGGCGGGCCGCGTCCACGAGACGCCTTGCGGCATCGAGCTTTCAAGTGAGGCGAGGGTCACGTCCCTGAGGGCGAGGTAGTGCGCGCGCACTCGCTCGCGGTGGGCCGCGAGCCCATCCTTGTCCCGTATGAACGCCTCGGCGATACCCTGCATCAGCGGCGGACAGCCGAGATCCATCGTCTTTTTTATCCGCGCGAGCTCGCGGACGCGCTCTTCGGACGAGACGAGCCAGCCGACCCGGAGCCCGCTGATGAAGGATTTCGATAGCGACCCGAGGACGATCGCGCGTTCCGGGCCGGGATCCGCGAGAAAGGAGGCTGGTTCCGGGCCTTCGGCGTGCAGGTCGCGGAAGACCTCGTCCGAGACGAGGGTGACGCCGTTCCGACGCGCCCAAGCCGAGACAAGGGCGCCGCGGGCGGGCGAGACGTCGAGCCCCATTGGGTTATGGAGTACCGGACAGAGGTAGAGATAGGAATTCTCGAGGCGAGGATCGTCGACGAGGGCGGCTGCGCTTGGTCCCTCGTCGTCCCTGACGATGGGTTCCGTCCAGAGCCCATACGCCGCGAACGCGGAGGTTACTCCGCCGTAGCAGGGCGTCTCGCAAAGGACGCGGGCGCCCGTTTCCGCCGCTTGCTGGGCGACGAGCGCGATCGCTTGCTGGGATCCGCTCGTGACTAAGACGTGATCCGCTCCGACGTCGAGCCCACGCGCCCGGTACAGATCGGCGATCGCCGTTCGCAGAGACGGAAGTCCGCGCGGGTCCCCATAATCCCAAAAGATTTCCTCGCCAGACTCGAGCGCGCGGGTCGCGAGGCGCGTCAAAGTTCCTCGCTCGACGGTATCTGGATCGCCGATGCCGCGAGTGAACGCGATAATTCCCGGGCGTTGGGAAAGCCCCAGCAGGTCCGAAAGGCTTCGTGCGATGTTCGCCCTGAGGCGATTCCCCGCGGCGATCGCCTCATGGGAGGGCGGTTCTGCCTCAGGGCGACTTTCTTGGGGGTGAGCGGCGGGCTGTGCCCTCGCGGCGACGGAGGAAACGAAGGTTCCTCTGCCGACATGGGAGGTAATAAGCCCCTCCGCCGAGAGATCCTGAAGGGCGCGGCGGACCGTCGCCGGGGTGACCGACTTTTCGGCGGCGAGGACGGTAACGGGAGGTAGCCGGTCCCCTGCTGATCGGGCGCCGGAGCGAATTTCCTCGCGGAGGGAGTCCCTAATTTGGATGTAGAGCGGTATATCGCTCGTTTTATCCGGTTTCATATATATTAATACAGTATTAATATATATAGATATGTGGGTCAATAGGAAGGATGAAATCCGTCCGCAAACGACCAGAGCATGATACAATGTGCGAACTCAAGGAGTTATCATGATGCAACGCCTACGCGCCATTCCGTTCGCCCTCTGCTTGGCATTAGCCCTATTCCCGTCTCATGCCGAGGGATACGAGGATTCCGATGATGAATATGACGGGTATGATGAAGCGGAGTACGTCGATGAAGGCGAGTGGGCGCCCGAAGGCGAATCCGACCTTGTGTACGAGGGGCCCGTCGAGGATCCTTTATTCGCGCTCGTGCGCGAAGGAAGCGCGTCGGAGATAGCCAATAGCGTCGCCGGGTCGCTCGATATCCGGGACGCGGCGGGGAATACCCTTCTGATGGCCGCATGCGAAGCCGGGCGTGACCGCGAGGTGATCTCGATCCTGATAAAGGCCGGCATCGCCGTCGATGGCCGTAATCGCGCAGGCGCGACCGCATTGATGCTTGCCGCCTATCGGGGCAACGATCTCGCCCCGGTTGAGGCCCTGATCAAGGCTGGGGCCCGGCTCGATGCGGTCGACGACGCGGGATATACCTCCCTTACCTACGCGTTGCTCGCCGAGGATCCGATGGTCGCCGCCTTCCTGATCGGCAAGAAGGCCG
>JAKPSR010000357.1 GCA_029571425.1 Spirochaetota bacterium
TCGCGAGCAAGGCCGATAAACCGGTCATCATACATAACCGGGACGCCGGTAAGGACGTACTCGACATCCTCGCCGAGCGTTTGCCCGAGGCGGGCGGGGTTCTGCACTGCTATTCTGAGGACGCGGAATACGCCCGAATCGCCCTCGACCTGAACCTGTATTTCTCGTTCGCTGGAAACCTTACGTACCGCAACGCGCGAAATCTTCATGAGACGGTGTTAAGCCTACCGCTTGACCGAATCTTGGTCGAGTCCGAAAGCCCCTTCATGGTTCCGGCGGATTATCGTGGTAAGCGAAATATGCCCGCGTACACCCCGGCGACGGTGAAGTTCCTTGCCGAAATGCTCGAGATGGACGTGGAGGAACTTGCGGCCCAATTATGGAAGAATAGCTGCGCCTTCTTCCGCCTCCCGGAATGAGCGAAGCGGGTCTATACCGTCCCGTCCGCATCGGAAACCTCGCCCTTGAAGGGAATCTTTTCCTTGCCCCCGTGGCTGGGTATTCCGATCGCGCGTTCCGCTCGATCTGCGTCGAGGCGGGGGCGAATTTCACCTATACCGAGATGGTTTCCGCCGAGGCCCTTACGCGGGATTCGGGAAAAACGGAGCTCTTAATGCGCCGGGCCCCAAACGAGACCCGCTACGCCGTCCAGCTTTTCGGCTCCGATCCCGACCGAGTCGCGAGGGGCACGCGCATCGCCCTGGAACGCGCGAATCCCGAGTGCATAGACCTAAACGCGGGTTGTCCCGTCCCGAAGGTGTGGAAAACCGGTGCGGGCTCGGCACTTACCCGCGATCCCGACAGATTACGCATCCTTGTGTCGGCCATGGTCCGCGCCGCCGCCGAACAAAGCGATCGCCCCGTGCCGATCACGGTAAAGATACGGTCAGGGTGGGACGATCGGGATCTGTCATGGCGAGAGGCCGCCGAGGCGGCGATAGCGGGCGGAGCCGCGGCTATCACCCTTCATCCCCGGACGAAGGCCCAGGGCTACGAAGGGACCGCGCGGCGCGAGCTTATCGGCGAGCTGGCCGAGCTCGTCCATGCCCGCTATCCCGAGATACCGGTATTCGGTTCCGGGGACCTGTTCTCTCCCGAAGACGCCCGCGCGATGCTCGCCGAAACCCGCTGCGACGGGGTAATGTTCGCGCGAGGCGCGATGGGGAATCCCTTCATATTCGCGACAACCCGCGCGCTCCTCGTCGACGGCCGGTACGAGCCGATCCCCCTTGAGCGACGCCTCGCGGCCGGTTGGAGGGAGCTTTCCCTGCTCGTCGACGACCTGGGCGAGGGCCTCGCATGCCGCGAAATGCGCAAGCGTTTCTGCGCCTACGCGAAAGGCTTTCCCGGCGGCGCCGCGCTGCGCGCCAACCTCGTGCGCGCCTCGACTATTGAGGAATACCGCGCCATCTTCGCCGGGGCGGGATTGCCCATTCCCGCGCTTGCAAATTCCCCCCCTTGTGTCTAGAATGACACATGGGCTTTTTCTCGACGGTTCTCTCCTTCATTCAGGACTTCCTCGAGTCACTGTTCGCGTCGAGCTCTCCCGAATATAAAAAGAAGACCCAGCTCAAGCGCATCGCCCAAAGCCTAAAAACAGTTGATCCGCCGCTCTATCGTCCCGAGGGGATCCTTTTACCCACGTTCCCTGCCGTCATCTACCAGCTGTATCAGTTTTTGGCGCCCGTCAGAGACATCCTCTCGGCGACGATCGGCAACCCGGACCGCCGAGCCGCGGACCGATATCGCGATTTCCTGATCGAGCTTAGTTTCTCGGAAGAGCAACGGGCCTTACGCCGCTCGCTCACCCTGGCCGAAAGAAGCGCCGCCCTCGTCGCCTATCCACACGGGCCCGAACGGCTCATAGAGGAACAGGGAAAGCAATTCGCGGCCTTCCTAAAGGGGCTCGACGCCCCCGGTCCCCGGCAAGTCGCCGGCATTCTCGCCCGCCTCGACTGCCTTCAGGATTTCTGCCAATTCGGGTTCAACAGCCTGTTCTCGTATTTCGATCCCGCCTTTAAGACGTACTCCGACCAGGACATTACCGTGTCCTCGCCGAGTTTCCACCAACTCGAGGTTGTCGAGATCGTCCCCGTGCTCCTCGACCTGTATTACGTCCTATCCCGCCTCGAGCTCTCGCCCGCGCTTTTCGAGGCGATCGCGATTATGGAGGCACGCCGCGCGAACGCCGCCCTTACGGAGGAAACGCGCGTCCGGATCGGCCGGATATACCAAGCCATCCTCTACATCTTCCAGAAACGATTCAACAAGGAAATCCTTCTTGCCATCATCCGCATGACGAAACAGGATCCCGAGTTTAAACCAGAGGAACCGCGAGAAACCTTCGATTATTTAAGTTCATACAAAACGCGCCTGACGGAGTTCTTCCATAGCGACTCACGCCGCATGCTGAAAGATAAGGAAGAGACGGAGATTAACGGCCTGATTTCGACGACGTTCGGCGACCTTCCGCTCGAGGGTCTTCACGGGTATAACGAAGAGACAAACGCGCTCCTACAGGAATTTACCCCGTTTTCCCTCGACTGGATAAAACCGATCCAGGTAATTCGCACGTTTGCCTGCCATTTCTTCGAGCCGCATTTCCGCCAGATCCTGCGCGCCGTCGTCGTCGAAGGCTTTTTCAACAACCGGACGATACAGGCCTCCTTTTCCTCATCCTATTACTATTGCGAGTCCGTATCGACGAAGATTATCGAGTTTGAGCATCTGTTCGCCGACAACCAGCCCTGCAGCCTAAAGGTGCTCACCGGCTACATTACGGAAATGGAAAAGGGGATTGATTTCGAGAAGCCGCTTCGGAAACTGGTGGAGCACATGAATGGGCTCGCGAAGCAATTCGTGCAGCAGACGGTAAACCAGTACATGGACATTTACAATTTTTGTGTTATACTGCTCGAAGATTGCAGAAAGTCGGTTCCGGAATACGTAACGAACATCAGAGCCTTGTCGGGATCCACTAAAAACAGCGAATCATTCTCACAATTAGAGAGGGAAATTGGAGTTTTTCGTAATTTTCTTGAAATAATGAAGAAATATGCTATAGTGGGAGCTATACCGGCTACCGCCGGAATCGCGGAGCCAATGGAGAATTAAGAATATACATGGCACGGTCGAAGAAGAACGCCACAAGCGTAGCCTCCTCTGAGAAACAGATCTACGACCTTAAGCAGCTACTTGAGATTTCAAAAAGCCTTAACTCCGTACTCGACTTCTCGACGCTGATCGAGGCGATCCTGTATACCTGCATGGGGCAGATGAAGACCCTCGGCGTGGCGATTTTCACGAAGAAAAACTTCGACGCGTCCTGCTTTACCCTGAACCGAAACTACTACGGATTCGAGCTCGACAACCAATTCGAGTACACGATTCCCGAAGACCATCCCATGATCACGCTGCTGAACCAGCAAAACGCCTGCTTCACGATTCCGGAAATCCGCAAGCATATGGAGCCCGATCGGCCCTTGGAGGGCCTCTTCGCCCTCCACCCTTCGCTAATCGTCCCGCTTAAGGCGAAAAACCACATCAGCGGGCTCCTCGTCCTCGGCGAGCAGATCACCTCGGAGCCATATTCGGAGTACGAGAAAGAGCACATCATGAATATCGCGTCGCTCGCCGCGATCGCGATCAACAACGCCGCCCTCATCGAGATGACGACGACGGACATGATGACGCACCTCAAGCTCAAGCATTATTTTTATACCATCCTCGTCGAGAAGCTCGAGATCTGCGAGCCCCAAAAGATACCGCTGTCGGTGCTGATGCTCGATATCGATTTCTTCAAGCGCTTCAACGACA
>JAKPSR010000363.1 GCA_029571425.1 Spirochaetota bacterium
ATGTCCGGCCCCCATCGAGACCGCATTCGCTTTTTTCGCGATGGGAAGCCCTTCGTTCCCACCGCATCGATGGGACAGCGGCGGCTCCTCTCTTTGTTGCTGCGTACGGCGCAGGCACAGTTTTACACCGAGATAACGGGGCGATCTCCGGTTCTTCTGATGGATGACGTGCTTTTGGAGCTGGACCCGGAGAAGCGCCAGCGGTTTACCGCCATTCTTCCGGCGTATGACCAGCTCTTTTGCACTTTTTTGCCCGGGGAGCCCTATGAACGGTATCGCAGGTCGACTACGCGGGTGTACCATATTTCTGAGGGGGAATGGCGTGAGTAATGCGGCGAAACGAGCGTCAGATGTGATTAACGCCCTGTTTGGCGGTGTCCAAGGATTGCAAACCGATAAACTGCGCGAAGCGCCGGCGTTTATGCGTAGTTGGGACGACGCGGTTGGGGAGAAAATCGCCTCGCATAGTCGGGTTATCGACGTAGACCGAGGCGTTGTCGTCGTTGAGGTCGATCATCCAGGATGGAGCCAACAAATCCTTTTCCGTAAGAAATCAATACTTTCGTCCCTTTCGCGACAGTTTCCTGGGCTCGAAATAAAAAACCTCATGCTTCGCGTCTCTTCCGAATGCGCGACACCGTATACGCGGCAGGAAGGCGTCGTTGGCGAGGGGCTTCGGCGCGAGCAGAATGAGGTGGATTCTGACGGAGCCCAGGCGGAGGGGAATTCGCCTGATGTGACGGAAGGAGAAGCTGGTTCGCCGGAGAACGAATTGGAACGGGCCTTGGCGCGGCTAAAAAAGAGTATAGCGAAGGGAAAACCCGGTCCGACTTGACCTCGGTAGGACAACCAGGTATACTGCACTGCCTTTTGTATCGAGGAAACAGAGAACAAATGAACCGCTAGTCGCGAACTCGCGGTTCTTACAAATAAAGGAGTCATAGATCCATGAAACGGACGTATCAGCCCAGTAAAGTGAAGCGCACCCGGAAATTCGGGTTTCGCGCGCGCATGGCCACCCGCGGTGGGCGCCTTGTATTGAAGCGCCGGCGGGCCAAGGGTCGCTATAAACTGACTATCTCGGACGAGAAAAAGCCGTACTAACGGCGCAGGGCCGTGAAGCGCGCGGGTTTTTCCAAGGCGGAACGGCTTGTCCGCTCCGCGGCGATACAAACTGTCTTCAAGAAGGGAAGGAAGTTCGGGTGCGAGGGGGCGAAGTTGTTCGTTCTCGGTAACGGAACGGACCGTAATCGCGTCGCGTTCACGTTTCCGCGCGGATATGGTACCGCCGTCTCGCGAAACCGATCCAGAAGGCTTAGTCGAGAAACATACCGGCTAATGAAAACGCGCCTTATTACGGGAAACGATTTGGTTTTTTTGGTGTTTCCTGGATATGACGATTTTCGCGTTCGCGAGCGGCAGTTATCCGCTTTATGCGCCCGGGCAGGGTTATGGTCTTCTCCGTCGTGAGTCTGGTCGCCCAAAAGATTCTTTGCGGCGCTATTCGCGTGTATAAGCGAATGCTTTCACCACTCCTTCCTTCTGCCTGTCGTTTTTATCCAACCTGTTCTACCTACGCGTACGAGGCTATCGCGAAATACGGACCCTTGAAGGGGTCCGCCTTAGCGATAAAAAGGCTCAGTCGCTGTCATCCGTTTCATCAAGGTGGCTACGATCCCGTTCCCTAGGGATCGCAGCGCCCGCGTTCATCAGTAAAGGAGCAACGCGAATTATGGAAAAGAACACGATCATCGCTATTTTGCTTTCCACCCTCGTGGTTGTCGCGACCTTGTTCGTTCAGGCGAAATTCTTTCCGCCGACACAAGCCGTGACCAAAACCGAAACGCAGCAACCGGTTATCGCGGACGCGGGCGAGAGCCAAGGGATTGCCGCAAGTTCGGCCCTCGTCGATTCCGGCGATAGCGCGATCGCGGGCGTCGTGACGACGATCGAAGGCAAGGCCCCCGCCGCCGAGGAACGGGTAGTTATCGAGACAGACCTCGTCAAGGTAGAGTTTACGAATAAGGGCGGAGACATCGTTTCGTACAAACTCAAGAAGCACCTGGACAAGGACGGCGAGGTTGAGATGGCCGATGCGGTAACCGCCGGCAACCGGGCTTTCTCTATCATTCTTGGCGACGCGAACGGCCCCGTAATCGACCAGCTGTTCAACGTGAAGAGAATCAGCGATACCGAGATCGGGTTCTTCAAGGCGATAACGGTGCGCGGTACGGACGGAAAGGAACAAACCTTTACCCTGGCCAAGCAGTACAGCTTTAAACCGGACGATTATGTATTTGAGCTAAAGGTCATTATCGACGGCGATAGCGCGATGACCGGGCTACAGTTCGGGAACGCGGGATATACCATCCGCACGTCGCCCCAAATCGGACCTCGCTACGAGGCAAAAAAGGATAAATACGAATTTCGCCGGTTCTTTCACCTCGTGAACGGAAAGAAGAAAAACACTACCGTGAACGCCGGTCAGACGAAGCTCGTTACCGACAAATGGTCGTGGGCCGGAGTTGGTGGTAAATATTTCATCATCGCTGCCCTTCCGGAGGCTCCGGTGCAATCGGCGACGTATTCCACCCTGTCCGAACCAGGCGCGGCGCCGAATGCTCAGTTGTTCGTGACCCGAACGCCGGTGGCCGGCAACAGGCAGACGGACGTATGGCGCTTTTACGTTGGGCCTCGAACAGAGAAAGACCTTGTTCGCTACAACCTCATGGCGAACAACCCCTATGGCCTCAACGATACGCAGCTCGACAAGGCTCTCGAGAGCAGCGGTATCCTCGCGCCGCTCGAACGCCTCTTAAAGTGGATAATGGAGCTCTTTTACAAGGTCGTTAAGAATTGGGGCGTCTCCATCATCTTGCTGACCGTGTTAACCCGACTCCTCTTCTTCCCTCTGACCCGGAAAAGTTCCGAGGCGTCGGTGAAGATGCAGGAGGTACAGCCCCGTATCCAGGAGATACAAGAAAAATATAGAGGGAACCCGCAGAAGCTTAACGAGGAAATGGCGAAGCTATACCAGGCGACGGGATACAATCCTGTTTCCGGGTGCCTTCCGTTGTTGATCCAGTTTCCGCTCATTTTCGCGATGTACAACCTGTTCAATAACTACTTCGAATTCCGCGGCGCGATGTTCATCCCGGGATGGATTCCCGATCTTTCGCGCGGCGATAGCGTCCTTTCGTTTGGCTATACCCTTCCGCTCAACATCAGCGAGCTTCGGCTTCTTCCAATCATCTACGTCATTTCCCAGCTCGTATACGGGAAGGTGACGCAAACGCCGGGCACCACCCAGCAAAATAGCACGATGAAGTTCATGATGTACGGCATGCCGCTGATATTCTTTTTCATCTTCTATAACGCCCCTTCCGGGCTCCTGATCTACTGGACCTTCTCGAACGTCCTGACGATGGGTCAGCAGGTGATCATCAACCGAATGATGCACCGGAAGAAGGCTGCCAGCGCTGCGCCGGCGAAATGATGAATACGAGGAGCGTAAAATATGACATACGAGTTTGAAGCAAAAACGGAAAAGGACGCGATCGAGCTTGCCGCGACCGAGCTTGGCCTTGAGAAAGATCAGTTCGACGTCGAGATAATCGAGAGCCAAAAAAACACGATATTCAAGAAAGGCTTCGTGCGGATTCTCGTGCACACCGACGACGTCGTGTCGCGAAACATTCGTCTATCCGACCGAGAGGATTTCATCCCCGAGGACGCGATTCCGCGGCCGCGCGCCGTCTTCCAGAACCCGCTGCCGAAGGATGAATTCGAAAAGGCCTTGATCGATTTCGTTGCCTCGATGATCCGGAAGATGGGGTACGAGGCGACTGTCGAGGTGATGTCCCGCGAAGAGGGAAAGGTTGGACTACGGATCGTCTCTCCTAGCTCGTCGATCCTCATCGGGCGGAAGGGGAAAAACCTCGATGCGCTTCAGCTTCTCGCGAACGTTTACGCGGGTAGGCAGGGCCACGAGGAAACCCGCGTGATCCTCGATTCCGAAAACTACCGCATTCGCCGCGAGGAGGCGTTGGTGCGCCTCGCCTACACTACCGCAGACCGCGTGCGCTCAACCCGCGGATCCATGCTTCTTGAGCCCATGAATCCCTTTGAGCGGCGCCTAATCCACACGACCTTGAACGATATTGGCGACGTGGACACGAAGAGCGAGGGTGAAGGACTCTACAAGCAGGTGCGGGTTTTCTATAAGGGCCGATGACGATGTCTCGCTGGGCGTTGGCATGTATTCTGCTATCAGTTGCGGCCCCGGCCTCCGTGGCGGAGGCGCCGCGCGACGCCGCGCGCGCGCGCGCGGCGCTCCAACCATTTCTGCCCGCAGAAACCGTAGACGGACTCGTCACGAGCGGGGAGATACATCGCAGTCAGTATCGCGAAAAGAACGCGGCCCTATCGCTAACTCCGAACACGGAGTCCGCGCGCAGGGCCGTTTCCTTTTGGGTCGGCGAGCCGCCGCCCTTCTTCGTCGAGTCCCTGTATCTTTTCGAAAAGCCGGCGAATCGCGCGGGCGCCCCGGGCGCCGAGGCTTCACGCGTCTCCGTTATCCTTAGGTCGGTTTCGCGTTTGGAGGGGATCGAGTATTTTTCGACGAGTAGGCAGCGCATGCGGACGTTGTATGCCAGGTCCTATGCCATCGACGGCGAAAAGACGAAGCGGCGCGTCCCCGATCCGGTATCAGGAAACGGGCACGGGGTTTCGGCCCTCGTACTGCAGGAGGACCTGACCTTTGGCGAGAACGTGTACCGGTATGATTTTCTCGAGACCTCGACAGCCGCCGGTTTCCTTTCCCGCAACGTGACGCCGATGCGCTATTCCATCCTTAAGGCGGTCGATGCCGAGAACCTCCGAGTGTCGCTTATCGTCGAGGATTTGGGAGATTACCTCTTGGTGTATGGGTTAACCCGCGCTACGTTTTCCCCCGTGCCCGGCGTCGAGTCAAAGCTGAACGCGTCGTTCACGACGCGCGCGCAGGCGATATACGCCTGGTTTATCCGTGAATACAATGCGTTCTCAGGCGATAAAAAGGAGGGCACATGATGTCTAAGAGGAAAAAGTCGCTGCTCATCGCGGCGTTATCATTGGCGATAGTCGGGACCGCGACCGCTGCCGCCATCATATTGGGGGCTCGGCCCCAGCGCGCGGGAAAGGATGTGACCATGAGCGATATCGCCGCGATCGACCGGGATGGGATGTTCGCCGTCATGCAGACGACGAAGGGTCCGATCACCTTGGAGCTTTACTTCGATAAGACCCCGCTGACGGTATGCAATTTCGTCGGTCTTGCCGAGGGGACCCTGGACGCGTCGAAGGGGAAGCCCTATTACGATGGGCTCATTTTCCACCGTGTTATCAAGGATTTCATGAT
>JAKPSR010000367.1 GCA_029571425.1 Spirochaetota bacterium
CGTCGTTCAGCTCTGCTCGGTAATCGTGGGTCATGGAGAGGGAGTATAGCGTAAAGCGGCGTCCCCGTCAGCCCGGTTTCCCTTGCCTTGGCGTGTATGCGATAGTATAATTATCCTTATAAAGGAGCGAATCGATGAAAAAACTCGCCTTCGTGGTCCTTTTCCTCGTCAGTCTCGCGATCCCGCTGTTATTATACGCTAGCGCCCTTGGTCTCGGGCCGGACGTGTACGGCGCTTCCGTAGCGTTCGGGATATTCGCCTATGTCCTCGTCGCCGACCAGTTTTTCCTCGCCGCCCGCCCTGCGTTCCTATCCGCTCTCATCGGCCCGAAGGGGATGACCAAGTTGCACGCGTCGATTCCCGTGCTGATACTGGCCGCCGCGATCGCGCATCGGACCCTGAAGGTCGCCGCTGGCTTTTCCCTCGTCGGGACGCAGGCCGCCCTCGGCGGGCTCGCCCTCTCCGTGATGTTGTTCGTCATCATTTTCGCCGTCCTTTTCATGGCGAACACCGTTTGGATGCGCCTGAAGCCAGTGTCAGCCCTTCGCGATCGCGTATATCGGTTGACCGGGCTCACCTATAAGGGCGCGCGCGTCGTGCACAACCTCGTCTTACTCGCCGCCCTCGCGCTTGCCTTCCATGTCCTTATTGCCTCGACCGGCGACTTCGCCGCGAACCCGATCGGCCTTTTCTGGATGATCGGCTGGATGGTGCTGTCGCTTGGATTATACCTTCGGTATCGGTTAAACGGGAGGCGCGGCGGTCTCGCCGTCGCCAAGACCACGCACAGTTCGAACGCATAGGAGCGCGCCATGAAAAAAACAACAATCGTTTTCGCCGTTTCCCTGATCGCCTTGGCGGTCGCTTTCGCCCAAACCCTTCCCGTCGCCGACGGCACGGCGTCGCCCGGTGAGTACGCGCGGGTCGAGGCGCTGAAGGATATGAACTTCCATTACACCATCTCGCCCGATGGCTCTACGGCGTACTTAGCCCTCGTCGCCCCGACGAAGGGCTGGGTGTCGATCGGCCTTGGCTCGCGGAAGATGGACGGGGCTTTTATGGTGCTTGGCATGGACGAGGCGGGGAAGGCGACGATATCGGAGGAGACCGGGGTAAAGCATCGGCATAACCCGAATCCCACGAAGCGGCTCGTCGCCGAGGCGGTAAAGGAATCCGGGAACGCGACGACCCTTGAATTCGCGGTTCCGCTCGCCGGGCTCGCGCGCGATGGATCGCTCGAGGTCCTCGTCGCGTATGGCCGCAAGGACAATCTTCGGTCCTATCACGCGAAATACGCCTCGACCGTCATACAGCTAAAGTAGGGTTATTTTGACTTTTTTCGACTCATTTTACTGACACGATCCGCGCGATTTGGTAGTATACGCATCGTAATGTCAATATCTTCTAACCAAGCGCAACATCGCGCGCCTTCCCGCCGGGGTCAATCGGCGGCCACCACCGGTCGTTCGAGCGCCTCCCGGCGCCCCACCCACACTGAACACCACGTCACGGAGCGGACCTATTCGATCCGCGACGAGATCGCGAGCCTCTCATCGGGCCGGGGTCCAGACCGTTCAGCGAGGCCTGCTGCCTCGGCGAAGTCCGTACCAACGGCGCGGCCCGCAACGCGGCCCGCAGCGCGGCCCGCTAGCCCGGCAAAACGCCCGGCGTCCGCGAAGGCCTCTCCCGTTCAGCGGCACCAGCGAAACGCGCGCACCCAGCCCTCGCCGCAGGGAAAGGGGCGCGTCAAGCAGTACATCGATCCCGCCCGCTTCGTCCGCAAGGCGAAGGAGGTCGTGCGAGAGGTCTACGAGCCGACCCATTCCTTCGACGATTTCGCCGTCGATCGCCGGATCATCGCCAACCTCCGCGCGAAGGGTTACGTCGACCCGACCCCGATCCAGGATCAGACGATACAGCTTGTCCTCGACGGGCACGACGTCGTCGGGATCGCGAACACCGGTACCGGGAAGACGGCAGCCTTTTCCGTTCCCCTGATCCACGACCTTATGGGGAACCGGGAGAACCGCCTCCTCGTCCTCGCCCCCACGCGCGAGCTCGCCCAGCAAATCGTCGACGAGATGGAGTCCTTCGCGAAGGGCTGCGGCATCAGGATCGCCCTCGTGATCGGCGGCGCGTCGATGAACAACCAGGTGCGCGACCTCCGCGCGAATCCCCGCGTCGTCGTCGGTACCCCCGGCCGTATCAAGGACCACATCGCGCAGAAGAGCCTCGACCTTTCCCGATTCAACCGCGTCGTACTCGACGAGGTGGACCGTATGCTCGACATGGGCTTTATCCGCGACATCACGGCGATCCTGGCGACGGTCGGCAAGCAGCGGCAGTCCCTCTTCTTCAGCGCGACCATCGAGGGCGACACGGAGAAGCTGATCGCCCGCTTCGCCCGCGACCCGAAGACCGTCTCGACGCGCGTCGGCGAGACTGCCGACGGGGTGAACCAGGACGTGGTCTGGTACCGCGAGAAGGATGAGAAGATCGACCTCCTGCACGACATCCTTATCGGGCAAGGGTGCGAGAAGACGATCATCTTCGACGACACCAAGCACTCGGTCGAGAAGCTCTGCAAGCAGCTCGTGGCCCGCGGCTTTAAGGCCGACCGGATCCACGGGAACAAGAGCCAAGCCCAGCGCTCCCGCGCGATCGAGCGGATGAAGACGAACGAGATCAACATCCTCGTCGCGACGGACGTCGCGGCCCGGGGCATCGACATCTCGGAAGTCACCCACGTGATTAACTATTCCCAGCCGAACACCTACGAGGACTACGTGCACCGCATCGGGCGCACGGCGCGGGC
>JAKPSR010000380.1 GCA_029571425.1 Spirochaetota bacterium
GGATACGCGGTCAACGCAAGCACCTTCTCGAACGCCGGCAATCTGAATCTTCCTGACGGGTTCGACTTCCGGGGAGGGCTGACCCACGACACCGGAAACACCTACCTCAGCGGAGCGATCACCAGCTCGAACGCACCGATCGTACTCACGGACGCGACGCCCCGGACGCTATTCCTCACGAACGTAGCGTCGATCAACACCGTCAACGCCGGTACCGGGGGGAACATAAACCTCGGCGCCGTCTCGAACGCGGTATCGCGAACGTTTACCCTTACCGCAGGAACTGCCGGAAACATTTCCGTAACCGGCGAAGTCGGCGCCGGGACGGCGCTCAGCGCGTTTACCGTTGCGTTGGCGAACATGGTTACCCTTGGGAACCGTGTCACGGTAACGGGCACGGTAGGCATCGCGAACGATGGCCTCCTGACCATCCCCGACGTAACCAACGAGTACGACACCGCTGTGTACGACATCATCGCGCCCGGAGGATTCACGCAGTCAGGAACGGGCGCGGTGAACCTTCAGGGGGACATACGGGCCGGCGTCGCGCTCGGCACCGGCGGCATTTCATTCGCGGGACCGATCACGCTTACCGGCGACGTGCGCCTCGCGGTGACCGCGGGAACCGGCGGCGTCTCGTTCGCAAACGCCGCGACCATCGACGGTGATGGAGTGGAACCGCGCGACCTTTTCGTGGCGGCCGTATCGGGCAATATCGCGTTCGGCACGGCGCCGGCCCTCGGGAACGCGCGCATCGGGGGAACCGCTAACCATCCCCGAAGGATATCCATTTCAACGACGGGAAACGTGACGCTTAACGGCGGCGTGGACATTGACGGGGTCGCGGCCGCGAACGCCCTCGACATCTCGGCCGCAACCATTCGATTCTATAATCGCGTGAACGTGAGCGATGGTAATGTCTCGATCACGAACGCCGGCGTCTTATACACCGAGGAAGACGCGGACTTCACCCTGACGGGCGCGTCCGCGACGTTTACGCAAGGAGGCGCCGGAGACTGTCAGCTTGCGGGCGGGATCACGACGGCAGGCGGCGGCATTACCTTTACCCAAGACGTGTATCTCGTCGGGACAACGGGAACGATGCCCCTTGGACGCGGCGCCTTTGACAACCCGATCATCTTCGGAGAAAACCTTTATATAACGGCGGACGGGAAGGAAGTAATCTTCCAATCCGCCGTGCGGGCGGCGAATTTCGTTCTGTTCCATGGAACGGTGACGCTCGCCGCGAGCGTCACCGAGCCCTCCATTCGTACCATGAGCGGGGATGTCGTGCTCTTTGGAGGGGGATACAACGCGGCGGATGCCGATACCGGACTTCCGAACCTATTCGCCTACAACCCAACCCCGGCTCGCCCCCCACTGCCGGCAATCCATGCCCTTCCGCCGACCAGACCAGACGGCGTCGAGATCGTCGCGCCTTATTCAGGATCGATTGTGACAAGCCTTAGTGAAAGAACCATCTCCGTGTTCCGAAACTTTTACGCGAACGGCATCGATCTCAATCCTGTTGGATTGCCATGGAACCTTATTATCCCTGACAACGACGACGCGACCGCCGCCTTCGCCGAGGTATATAATCTTTCTCTTGGGAATTGCAATGCTTCCCATTTTGTAGCCGCGGCCGAAGCCACCGACGAGGGCGCCAACACCAACTGCGTGTTTACCCGACCGAACATACAGCCAACCGGAACCTATACTATCTCGGACGATATCATCCGCGTCGAGTTCCATGATGGAGCAGGGAATTCCGTCAATATAGAAAACACCAATGACGAGATTTCCGCGGCGCTCGCCTACATACGATTCTTTTCAGGAGGCACTGAAACTCCGTTCACGGAGGCCTTCTCGGACGCAGCATGTTCCGCACCAATCAATGATTCCGACGACATATCGGTATTTTATTTACGCACTAATCCCGACGTCCCAGATCAACGATGGAACACCGACGCGACCGGAGGCTCGGCAGGCGCCGCCGATAGCACCGACAAGGGCCGATCCGGAGCGTTGCCGTACGAGGCGGCCGCGCCGGCGAACAGAACCAGCATACCACGACTCGATATTCCCAAGGCGCTCAACACCGTATTCGCGACCCTTCGCGACGAGGCGAAAAATCGTATCGTGCATTATCATGCGGGAGGATCCGGAGCCTACAACACAACGGCGGATCGATGCCCGCCGGTCCTCGCGGCAGTATATACGGGGCAAGAGCTGCATACCGAGGTCCAGGCGAACCAGCGCCCCTACGACGCGCATAACTTTATCGAGCTCCGCTATTCGGAAGCGGTCATCATTGGGGATTTCGCTATGCAGCCAATCGCCCCGAACTGGACCATACGATATTTGCGGGCGCAAGGGACATTTACAGAATGGGGCGGCGGGATAACGCCTTGGGGCGGCGGCGGCATCGAGATAGCGGGCTACGCGCAAATCGAAATAGGCTCGGTCGTAGCCGGGACGCGGGAGGATTACGCGAATACATTGCCAGCCATAGCTCTCGACCCAACGGCGCACGCTGTCTACCGAAACTTTTCCGTAGACGGAAATCCGCCCATCGACCAAACGCACCGCATACGAATTGCCATCGCGGGGGTATGCGAGGAAACGGCGATAACGCACGGCACGCCCTACAAGGCGTTTTGGCGCGGCTACATCGACTCGGCGACTACGCCGTCCGGCACGGTTACCGTCCCCGCGAACAACTTTATAAGGGACAGCGCAGGAAATATCCTAGAACCCACTGACTACGTGACGGTTACCAGCGCGGTGAACAACCTCTACGGTCCCTGGGACACCTCGCGACCTGCCTTCGCCGGGCTCAAGAGCGCGGCCAATCCCTGGCAAGAGACACCGGATCTTTACGAAGCGGTCCCGGCCGCCGCCATTTCGGGTTTCATCAACCGGCTCGAGATGCACTTTTTCGATAACGCCGTGAGCTACAACAACGCGGAGGCCTTCGGCTGGCAGTCAAAAACCGGTTGGTACACTGGCCTTCCCGGCAAGACATTCCTCGCGCAGCCACAGGCCATCGCACCTGAACGCTTCGGCGGCTCGCGGCCCATCGCCGCCACGCAGAACACCCTCGGCGGCATCCGCGACTCGTCCTTCCTTCGCGCGGAGGGCGCGTTTACCCTGGAAACCGGGGGCGGCGACACGACGACGGGCAACAGCTACTCGACCACCGTTAACTCGAGGTTCTTCAACCTGACCGCGTCCCTTTCAATCATCGACGATCCCTACATTACCCTCGGCATCGACGAGGGCTCGACGCTTTGGCCCATTGCGTCGACGGTGCTTACCGTGTCCTACGACGGAACCGCGTTCGTGACGGACCTCGCGGGCAACCGCCTCGCCGCTACGCCCAACCTCGACTGCCTTGATCGAAGCCCGCCGACCGTCACGCTGTCCCTTGCCGGCGCTGGAAGGAACGAGCTCTACCTACTGTTCTCGAAGGAGATTGAAAACTGGGCCACTGCGCCTCTCGACGGGATTACCGTTAACCTTGACGACGGGATGGGCGGAACGGATCCCATTACGCCAACGGCCATTACCGCCCCGGACGGGAATCGAGGGCTCTTGTTTACCTTGCCGGGCGCGGTGACGGCCGAGCAACTTATTAGCCCGTTGTCCCAGATAACCTTCTCGAACGCCAACAGCGTATACGACCCGGATATCGGCGCATGGGTCCCGGCAACGTATTTCGCGGACGAGCAGGACAACTACGTGGCCGTCGGCGAGACTCACCGGCTTACCGACATCGGCATCGGCTTGGTCGACGTCCTGTACGGCTCGGACGGGGTTAACGCGAACGGGGTCCTCGGCGAGAACGTCGGCGCCCTCAGGGTCTTCGACGGTACGGGCCGCTTGCTAGACCGCGACATCACGATAGCGACGCGGGTCAACCTTGCCGGCTCGGCGCCGGGAACCCTTTCGCTTTACTTCGACGTGAATCCCCCGACGGCCAGCCTTCCTGGCTTCTTTAACGCCGCGGCCCAGGTAACATCCAACCTCTGGCTTCCCTCGGTGCTCCCGTCGTTTAACGCGCAGGGCAACGGGACGGCGCGCTTACGGAGCCCGGAGGTTATCCTCGATCCAGGTCAACTCCTACGGAACTTCCTGATACCGGAAGCAGACGCCGAGATCGCGCCCGGCTCGATGGTTGACATGGTGCTGCGCTACGGCCCGCTTTACTGCGCCCGGCTCGCCGACCCGACCGACATCCGCAGCGTCGCGCCGTGGTCGTTCTCCATCTCGGAGACCAAACGCCAGCGCGGCGGCGTCACCATCCTAAATAACGTCATCGACTCGCGCAAGCGCGAGCGGACTATCCTGCAGGTCGAGGTCCCGCGCGCGGGGAACATCGTGATCCAGATATTCACGATAGACGGGAACCTCCTTCGCGTGCTTGAGCGGGGCAGGATCGGGCGCGGCACCTACACCTACACCTGGGACGGGACGAACGGCGCCGGCAACCCGGTCGCGCGCGGAATCTACTTTATCCGCGTGGTCGGGCCCGACATCGACGAGATCCGAAAGGTGATGGTTGTGAAGGAATAAGCCGCTAGTCGAGGAACCGAAGCTCGGGTTGCGCGATCAGCGCGCGGCCCGAGCCCGACTGTTCAAGGTCGATCCCAAGCTCG
>JAKPSR010000388.1 GCA_029571425.1 Spirochaetota bacterium
TGAACGCCCCGTCAAGCAGTGCCCTGGACCGTCCCCGCAGCCGCACTACCTTGCCCGACGCCAGGAGGCCCAAGAGGAGCGCGCATCCCGTCGCGGTGAGCGAGGTCTGTATCGAGATGGCCAGCGGTGACCAATCCATGCGAATTACCGAATGGCGAAGCCGCTGCGGGCGAGGACTTTTCGCGCATCGGGGCCCGCGAGCCAATTGATGAAGTCACGGGCTGCGTCTGAGCGTTCACTACCCGAAACGACGGCCGCGGGATACACGATGGGCTCGTGGCTACCCGCCGGGGCTTTCGCGACGACGCGCACCTTTGTCGACTGGGACGCGTCGGTCGCGTAGACGATCCCCGCGTCGACCTCCCCGGCCTCCACGTACGAGAGCACTTGCCGGACGTCCTTGGCGAACACGCATTTTCCCCGCGTCGCCCCGGTGATGCCGAGATAATCGAAAACCTGACCCGCGTATATCCCGGCCGGCACGCTTCCCGGTTCGCCCATCGCGATGAGCCGCGCCTTTTCCGTTCCGAGGTCCGCGAAGGAAACGATCCCGTCGCGTCCGGAGGGAACGACGAGTACGAGCTCGTTCCCCGCGATATCCCGCCGGGTGGCGGCGTCGATCCTACCCGAGGCGGCTAAGAGATCCATATGCCGCGCGGAGGCAGGAAAGAACACGTCGATCGGGGCTCCCTGGTCGATTTGCCTGGCGAGGGAACCCGAAGAACCGAATGTCGTCGTCACCCGAACCCCCGGTTTCGATTCTCGGTAGAGCAGGATCAGTTCGGTCAGCACGTCGGTCAGGCTCGCCGCGGCCGCGACGACGATCTCGGTCTCCTTCGCGGGCGCCGGACGTGGGTTTCTTTCCCGCGTCTCGGCCTTTCCCCCCGCGAACAAGGCGGGCATCGTCGCCAATAGGGCGACCGCGCATGCGATATGTTTCATTCCCACCTCCTTTTCCGCGCAAGCGGCGATCGGCAAAAAAAAGCCGCTGGTTCCCATCAGAAACCGAGCGGCCTTGCCGTCTGATGTATTCGATCCTACTGAGAATCGATATACGCGTCAAGTATGGAAATGCAAAAATATGCAGGAATAAGCGATATTTCTGCATAAATATTGACATTTGACTCCACCTCATGTACTTTTCATTATATGACTGACGAACGTGCAGACTGGGCGGTCTTTTTTGATGAAGGCCGCGCGTATCACCGGACTGCGCAAAGGAGCGTACGTCGACCAACGGTATTCACCCCCGCGATCATACAGGGCGTCGCGGCGATGAGCATCGAAAAGTACTTTATGGCCCTTTTCTTGCGACGGGGCAGCTTGCCCCGCAATCACACCCTTCGAGACCTCGTCGAGGAAACGCGTGATTTCGCCCGAATCGACCCATCGCTCGAGGAAACGCTGCTCTTCATGGATTCCCTTCAGCGTATTTGCTCGCTCGATCACTTTGAGGTCGTCGAGCCGTCCGTCGCCGACGTGCCGCGCTTTCTCGGGGCAATCGACCGCGTCGCGGCGTTCGTCGAGGCGGAGATCGGCGCGATGGGAGAGGGCGGGTGACGGCAAAGCCTTTCGCGCGCAGGGTGCGCGTTCTTGACGCCACCCTGCGCGAGGGTGACCAAGCGGCGGGATTCGCGTTCTCGCGGGAGGAAAAAATTTCGCTTGCCGAGGCGATCGCGGGCCTTGGCGTGGACGTCATCGAGGCCGGGTTTCCCCTATCGTCGCCGGCCGACTTTGAGTCCTGCGCCGCGATCTCCCGCCTCATGGCGTCGCCTGGTTCTCCCCTGGTCTCCGTGATGTGCCGCGCAATACCTGAAGAGATCGCTTCCTCGGCGCGCGCTTTCGCCGACCCTTCGCGGGGGATTCTTCATCTCACCCTGCCCGCGAGCGATCGACACGCCTGCGTAAAGCTCGGCCTCGGTCGCGCGGGCGTGCTCGCTCTTGTTCGCGAGGCGGTATCGTGCGCCGCAGGCTTGGCCGGAGAGGTCGAGCTTGGGGCCGAGGACGCGACCCGGGCCGATCCCGCCTTTCTCGCCGAATACTGCGCGGTCGCCGTCGACTCGGGCGCCCACGTCGTTAACATCGCCGATACCGTCGGGCGTTCCCTTCCCGCCGAGACTGCTCGCCTGGTTTCCGTCGCGCGCCGATCCCATCCCGCCTTTCGAGACGGTCGCGCGATCATCAGCGTTCACTGTCACGATGATCTCGGCCTTGCCCTCGCGAACACCCTCGCGGCGCTTTCGGCTGGCGCCGGGCAGGCGGAGGTTACCCTGTTGGGAATCGGCGAACGGGCGGGAAACCTCGCGACGGAGACATTCGCCGCTGTTCTCGACGAGCGTCGCGAGACGTTGCGCGTCGATACCGGCATTGATCTCGGATTTGTTGGCCGGACCGTGGGGCTTCTCTCGTCAATCGTGGGATCAGGACTGTCTCCGCTCAAGCCCGTGACCGGGACGAACGCGCGCGCCCATGCCTCCGGGATACACCAGCACGGACTCGCGCGGGATCCGTATACCTACCGGTCGGTATATCGGGATTACGCCGACTGCCCTCCGGAGCGTTTCGTGGTGTCGCGGCATTCAGGTCATGCGGGGGTCGTCCTTTCCCTCTCACGAATGCTCGGACGCGATCCTGTCCCGGGAACGGCGGAGATGGTGCTTGCCCGCGCGAAGGCGGGCGAGGGCACCCTTGGCCCTTCTGAAATCCTTGAGACAATCTCCGGACGGGAGCGTTTACGGACGATACGCGCCGAGTCCTTCGCGTTGGAGTATGAAGAAGGTCAGTGCGCGCGCGCCGTTGCGCGCTTTGCCGGGGACAGCGCGGAGACGGCGGCGACGGGATCGGATCCGCGTCAGGCGATCGAGGCGCTCGTGCTCGCCC
>JAKPSR010000394.1 GCA_029571425.1 Spirochaetota bacterium
TCTTCACCGACGACCTGGCGATCGTCTCGGTGAGCGCATGGCTGCTCCTGATCGCCCTCCTGATGGAGCCGATTCGGTCGATCAACATCCTCGGCGGGGTCGCGCTCAAGACCGTCGGCGACGGGAAGTTCTCAGTCATCCTCAGCCTCGTTTTCATGTGGGGCCTCGTGCCGGTAATCGCCCTCGCGACCTACCTTGGGTTCGGGATCGTCGGCCTGTGGGTATGCCTCCTCGCCGACGAGACGATACGCGCGCTGATCAACGTTTGGAGATGGAAGTCCGGGCGGTGGATGGGAAAGCAGGTTATCGGTGAGGCCGCGTAGGGGAAGCTGACTTTGCCGCGCCGTCGGCGATCTTGATCTCGTCGACGAGCCGGGCGAGTTCTTCCTCCGTCCGGTTCGCGTAGGCGACGATGACCGCGTCGTCGAGTCCGCATGAGCCGACGCAGTATTCCGACACGAGCTCGACCTCGATCCCTCGGGCGCGGAGCGCTTGCGCGACGTCCGTCGCCGCGACGGGCGCTCCTGTCCCGTCGCTCCTTCTAATCACCAGGTGCATCCCGGTCGTCGCGCCGACGACCCGCCAACGCGGGCCGAGCCGCTCCTCCACGAGGGCGCGGAGGTATAGGTTTTTCGCGCGATACGCGCGGTGGCATTTCCGAAGGTGGCGCTCGAGGTGGCCGCGCGAAAGGAAGAGCGCCATCGCCTTTTGCTGCAAGCCTTCGTTCCACAGGTCCCAGCGCCGCTTCGCGGTCTTTACCTTCGCCTGGATTCCCGGCGGCATCACGAGGTAGCCGACGCGGAGTGCCGGGCTTAGCGTCTTGCTGAAGGTGCCGACGTAGACGACGCGCTCCGGGGCCATCGATTGAAGCGGGGCGACGGGATGACCGTCGTAGCGGAGCTCGCCGTCGAAGTCGTCCTCAACGATCCACGCGCCGATCGCGCGCGCCTTGCGGAGAAGGGAGACGCGCCGCTCGGCCGACAGCGTCCCTCCGAGGGGAAACTGATGCGCCGGCGTGACGTACAGAAGGTCCATCGGCTCGTCCGGCACGTGCTCGGGGACGATCCCTTCCTCGTCGACGTCCGCGTAGGATATCTCGCAGCCGAGCCCGTCGAAGATCCTTCGCACGAAGGGCGCCTGTGGGTTTTCCATTAGCACGCGGGCGCGCGGAAAGAGGGACGCGAGTATGGCGAAGGCTTGCGAGGACCCGGCCGTGACGACGATCCGCTCAGGTCCCGCGACGATCCCCTTGACCTCGTGGAGGTAGCGGGCGATCGCGACGCGCAGGTCCCAGCGCCCGGACGGCCGGTTGTACCCGAGGTCGTCGATGCTCGCGTACTCGACGGCGTCGTGGTAGCACTGCAGCCACTGCCTCCTCGGGAAAAGGGAGAGATCGGGCATCCCTGGGGCGAATGAGAGGAGGGCTTCCTTGCTCGGTCCGGCGAGGGGGTCGAGCCCGTTCCCGTGGCTCGACGCGGCCGTTCCCCCATTCCATACTAAGTCCGGACGAACGTAGGTGCCGGATCCGTGAGCCGTCTCGAGATACCCTTCCATCTTTAGTTGCTCGATCGCCTCAAGGACGATGCCGCGCGCGATCCCGAGGCTTTCGGCGAGTTCCCTCGTCGAGGCGAGACGACTTCCGCCGGGGATGAGCCCGGAGGTTATCTTGCCGCGCAGTTGGTCCACGAGTTGGCGGTATTGGCTGAGCCGGGAGTCGGGGTCAAAGAGGATGCCGTACATGCATAAAGCGTATACCGGGTCGGCGCGGGCGCGCAAGTGGTTTAGAAAAGACGCGCAATAGTGGTACTTTTTCTGACACTTCCGCCGCGGTATTCTTATCCTCGGAGGCACACATGAAAACAACGCAATTCGCCGATACCGACGTTCGCGTCAGCGCGATGGCCCTGGGCTGCTTGCCCTTCGGGTCGAAACTCGACGCGGAGCAATCGTACACCCTTCTCGATTACTACCTCGAGCAAGGGGGTAATTTCCTCGATACCGCGAACAACTACTCCTTCTGGGACGCGGACGGGGAGGGAGGGGAGAGCGAAACCGTCCTTGGGCGATGGTTCCGAGATCGTGGCAGCAGGGAGAAGGTTTTTCTCGCGACCAAGCTCGGCGCCTACCCGACGGTGTCGCGCGACGAGTTTTTCTCGTATCGCGGTAACCCGTGGGCCGACTTAACCGAGGGGCTGTCGCGAAAGGCGATCCTACAGGCGGTCGAGGGGAGCCTCGATCGCTTAGGTACGGACCATATCGACCTCTTGTACGCCCACGTCGACGACCGGACGGTCGATCAGGAAGAGACCCTCGAGGCCTTAGACTACCTCGTGCGCTCGGGTAAGGTGCGGTACATCGGCTGCTCGAACTTTAAGGTGTGGCGCACGGCGCGGGCCCGCGAGATTAGCTGCGCGCGCGGTTGGGCCGAGTACAAGGCGGTCCAGATGTTTAACACCTACTTCCAGACGGAGAAGGGAGTGGAGACCGGGATGTCCGACCAGATGGGCGACGAGATATTCGACTACGTCCGCTCGGGAAATCGGGTGAGCCTCCTCGGCTACACCCCGCTCCTTTGGGGCTCGTACACGCAGGGACACAAGTATCAGGAGATCGATCGGCTCAAGTCCTTCGTTCGTCCCGAGAACGACGAAAGGCGGCGGCGGCTCGAGCTCGTCGCGCGCGAGACCGGCTACACGATCAACCAGGTGATCTACGCCTGGATGATCAACGGCGATCCGCCCGTCATCCCCCTCGTCGCGGTGAGTCGGCTCGAGCACTTGATGGAGGATTTGTCGGCGGCTGACCTTCCGCTTTCGCGCGAGCACCTTGCCGTGCTCAACGCGCCGATGTGAGGCTGAGCGCGTGGAGTTTCTCGCCGCGTGGGGAGTGAATTCCCCGCGCGGCGATTACCCCTCGCGAGACTTATTTTTTTCCTTCGCGGCGTTTCCATTCCTCGAATTTATTCCGCTCCGCGTCGGCATCGTAGGCGTCTTTGTGCTTGTCGAACGCCGCGTCCTCGCGTGCCTTCCATTGCGCGTAGTCTCCGGCGACGTAGCCGTCCCAAGTATCCCAAGGCGAGGCCTCGGGTTCTGGTGCGGGCTGTTTCTTCGGAGCGACCGGCCTCTCTGTTTCGGGCAGCACTCGGGCCGCGCTATGGTAGTGTTTCTTCCAGTAGCGCGCGTCTAGGGCGGTGACGTGGACCCCGCGTTCGGGTCCGTCGGAGATCGCGTGGATGATCTTCCCGTCCCCGATATACATGGCCACGTGCGAGATAGCTCCGGCGGTTTCCGTCGTCGCGAAGAAGACAAGGTCACCGGGGCGAAGGTCTCCCTTCTTAATTGGCGTCCCGAAGTCCGCCATGTCGCGCGAAAGGCGCGGGAGCGCGGGGACGAAGGGACGGAGGATAAAGCCGACGAAGCCGGAACAGTCGAAGGCCGGCGGTTCAACGCCCCCGGTTCGGTAGGCGGACCCGACGTAGGTTCTCGATCGAGCGACGACGTCCTTCTCGACGTCGAGCGCGTTGAGGGTCGCCAATGCCGCGATGAGGGCGAGGGCGACGAGCCGTTGCTTCATGCATACCTCCTATAGGGCGACGCGCGCCCAGATGAACAGGTGGTCCGATGGGAGTCGATTCCTCTCGGCCCGATTCGCCGGGATAGCCTCTTCGACGACGCCGGCCTCGAGGACCTCGATGTCGTGGGTGCAGAAGATGTAGTCGAGCTGGGCGAAGTTGCGCCCGGCGCCGAAGTAGTAATGCGTGCGTCGTCGTTCGGGGGGCACGCCCGCGGAGGCGAGGACGTCCGCTAGCGGCAGGTCGAGCAGGGGCTCGAACTCGAATTGGTGCATTCCCCTGATCGCGATGCCGTTAAAGTCCCCCATGACGACGCCGCGCCGGCTCGGGACGAGGGCGGCGAGACGCTTGATCTCGTCGATGCGCCTGTCGATTCCCCGGTCTTCCCCTCGCTGGCTCTTGAGGTGCACTACGTAGACGGTCGCGCCCCCGCCCTCGGCGCCGAGGTCGAGCCTGAGGAGGTTGCGCGAGAAGTCGGCACCCGCGCTTCGCGCGCGCGCGTTCGGGAATCGCCCCTTTTTGACCAGCGCCCCGACGAATATCCCCCGGTTCGAGTTCTCCTCGTGCAGGAAGCAATCGTACCCGCCGTCGAGGTAGAGTCGGTTGAAGGCCTCGAGGGTTTCCATCCCCCCAATCTCGCATAGGCCGACGAGGTCGAAGTCTCGCTCGAGGATGATGCGCGCTATCTCGGCGATCTTCGCGCGGTCCTTGTTCGGGTTGTAGATCGAGGCGTTCATCCCGCGATACTCGGCGTCGTCGAGCGCGTCGAGCTCCGCGCGGGTATACGCGCGGTCGAGCAGGAGCGAGAAATTCTCGGCGTTGAACGAGGCGAGGGTAAACTCGACGCCCCGCGATGGGTCGCGCCTCATCGTTCGGTCGCGACCTCGTCGTGCCTGAAGCAGTCGACGGTGTGCGCGTTCACGATCCCGACCGCCTGAAGGTAGGCGAAGAGGATGGTAGAGCCGACAAAACTCATCCCGCGCTTCTTGAGGTCCTTCGAGAGCGCGTCGGAGAGCTCGTTCCGGGTCGGGATGTCGGTTATTCGCCTATACCGCGGGTCGATGGGCGCGCCGCCCGCGAAGTCCCAGAGGAATCGGTCGAAGCTTCCGAATTCCTTTTGTATGTCGAGGAAGGCGCGCGCGTTCGCCTGGGCCGATCGGACCTTAAGGCGGTTGCGCACGATGCCGGGATTTTCGAGAAGGGCCGCGAAGTCCCGCTCGCCGAATCGGGCGACGCGCGCGGGATCGAAGCCGCGGAATGCCTTACGGTAGGCTTCGCGCTTTCGGAGGACGGTCGACCACGAGAGACCCGCCTGCGCGCCCTCCAGGATCAGCATCTCGAAGAGCAGGCGGTCGTCATGTACGGGAACGCCCCATTCCTCGTCGTGATAGGCGAGATAGAGGGGATCGTCGAGGGGGACCCAGGCGCAGCGCCTTGGCCCGTCGTTCCCGGCTCTCGCGCTCATCGGGTGCGGTAGGAGGCCGATACCTCCCTGCCCGTCTTTTCGCGGATGCCCGCGCGGATGCGGTTTACCGTGCGCATGGGGTCGTCGATCGCCCGGTCGCGGGGAAAATCGGCGTGGACGAGCGGGCCCTTGCCTTCAGCGACGTTGACGCGGACGACCGCGTGCCGCTCCTCGGCGAGCGAGTCGATCGACGCGTAGGGGACGCGCGTCTCGCGCCCGCGCCGCGAGAGGACGAGGGCGTCCGAATCGAAACGTACCGAGTCGTTTGCCGCGCGGTAGCGAAGGGCGAAGTCGGCGCAGATGGCCGCCTCGGCGATCGCGATGAAGACGAACCAGTACTCGCCCCTGGAGACGACGTCGTAGACGCACATGGCGACGAGCACGGGAAAGAGGCCGACGAGGGCGATAAGGCTCCATCGTTTCTTGCTCTGGAGCGCGTTGAAAGTTTCCATACTTATAGTATACCAACGCTCGGCCGCTTGCGTCGCCCCCGGGACGGATAAAAAAAGCGCCCGGGCCGAACGGGTTCAGTGTATAATACAATCGCATACGAGCAATCCAGAGGAGCATCCATGAGCGCCCAACCATCCGCAAGCCTATCACTCGCGCGCGAGGTC
>JAKPSR010000015.1 GCA_029571425.1 Spirochaetota bacterium
CCTCGCGCGGAACGACCTCGGGCGGGTGTGCATACCCGGTTCGGTTAGGCTCGCGCGCAACATGGTCGTCGAGGTCTTCAGCCACGTGATGCACATCGTCTCGGACGTCGTTGGGCAGACTGGCCCGCGCGCCGACGGGAAGCCGACCAGGGGAATCGACGTGCTTCGCGCCGCGTTCCCGGCTGGCACGGTGTCCGGCGCGCCGAAGATCAGGGCGATCGAGACGCTCTCCGCGCTCGAGCGCGAGCGCCGCGGGTTCTACGCCGGGGCGGTGGGCTACGTCGAGCCGGACGGCGACCTTGACTTCTGCATCGCCATACGCTGCGCCCTCCGCAAGGGCCGCCAGTGGACGCTGCAGGCGGGCGCGGGCATCGTGCACGCGTCCGAGCCCGAGCGGGAGTGGGAGGAGACGAACGAAAAACTGCGGGCGATGCGCGCCGCGCTCGAGGGAGGCTCGAAATGATAGTGCTGATCGACAACTATGATTCCTTCACGTACAACATCTACCAGTATCTCGCCCGCCTCTCGGAGGAGGAGATCAGGGTCGTCCGGAACGACGAGGCCACCGTCGACGAGATCGAGGCGCTCGGCCCGAGCCGACTCGTCGTCTCGCCGGGGCCCGGGCGCCCGGAAGAGGCCGGGATCAGCGTCGAGGCGATCCGCCGTTTCGCCGGGCGCGTTCCGATCCTCGGCGTCTGCCTCGGGCACCAGGCCATCGCCCATGCCTTCGGCGCCCGCGTGGTCGGCGCGAAGTTCATCAAGCACGGGATCGCCGAGGAGATGACCCTCGACGGGAAGGGACTCTTCAGGACCATCGGGATCCGCGGGACCTTTACCCGCTACCATAGCCTCGCGGTCGAGGAGTCGAGCCTTCCGCCCGAGCTTGAGGTGACGGCCCGCGCCGCGGACGGCGAGGTGATGGGTATACGCCACCGCGAGTTCCCGATCGAGGGCGTCCAGTTCCATCCGGAGTCTATCGCCTCTGCCCAGGGCGAGGCTCTGCTGAAAGCCTTCCTGCAATACCGTCGCGAGGGCTTTCCCTTCAGCAAGGTACTTGCCGCCCTGATGCGCGGGGAAAGCATGAGCAAGGAAACCGCCGAGCTCTTCATGGAAGACCTTACCGAGGGATCGCTCGACGAGCGGCAAACCTCCGCGATCCTCACGGCGATCTCGGCCAAGGGGCCCGCGGCCGAGGAGATCGCGGGATGCGCCTCCGTCCTTTGCCGGAAGAAGCGCCCGGTGCCGATCGAGCGCGACCTCACCGACGTGGTGGGTACGGGCGGCGACGGCCTCGGCAGCTTCAACATCAGCTCGATGGCGGCTCTCGTCGCCGCGGCCTCCGGTGTCCCGATCGCCAAGCACGGGAACCGCGCGGTGTCGAGCAAGTCTGGCTCCGCCGATTTCTACGAGGCGCTCGGTATCAAGATCGACGTTCCCGCCGAGACGGCCGCGCGACTGATCGACAAGACCGGTTTCGGTTTCCTGTTCGCGCCGGTCTACCACGGGGCGATGCGCCACGCGGCCCCGGTGCGGAAGCTCCTGGGGGTTAAGACGGTCATGAACCTCGTCGGCCCCCTGTCGAACCCGGCGAACGCGAAGTACCAGATGATCGGGGTATACGATCGCTCCTTGATGGACCCGGTCGCCGATGCCTCGCGGATGCTCGGCTCGCGTCGGGTCATGGTGGTGTGGAGCCACGACGGGATGGACGAGATATCCCCCTCCGCGCCGACCGAGGTGATCGAGATATTCGAGGACGGGGCAAAGCGCGCCTACACGATCAAGCCGGAGGACTTCGGCGTCGAGCCCTGCGACGCGCGCGAGCTCGCCGGCGGTGACGCGCGCGAGAACGTCCGACTCGCGCTTGAGATGGTCGAGGGCAAGGGCCGCCGCGCGATCAGGGAGGCCGTCGCCCTCAACGCCGCCGCGACGATCTACGTCTCGGGCGCCGCTCCCTCGATCGCCGAGGGCTACAGACGCGCGGTCGAGGCGATCGACTCGGGCGCCGTCGCCCGCAAGATCGAGGAAGTGCGGGAGGAGAGCCGTGCCTGACGTGCTTGACGAGATACTGTCCCGGCGCGAGGAGGACTATGCCCGACTCGGTCCGTCGTTCGGGTCGGACGTCCCCGCCTCGCGCGCGAGGGCCGTCGTTCCCTTCCTCGCGAAGCCGGGCGCCATCCTCGAGGTGAAGAGGGCATCCCCGTCGAAGGGAGACATCGCGCCCGATCTCGACCCCGTGTCCCTCGCCCGTTCGTACGCGGAGGCCGGGGCTCGGAACGTCTCCGTCCTCACCGAGCGCCGCTTCTTTAAAGGCTCGCTCGACGATTTGATCGCGGCCTCGTCAGCCCATCCGGGCCTTTCCTTCCTGCGAAAGGACTTCATCCTCCACGAGGACGAGATCGAGGTTTCCTACCGGGCGGGCGCCGACGCGGTCTTATTGATCGCGCGGATACTGGACGCGGCGACGCTCCGCCGGCTCGCGTCCGCATGCCGCGCGCGCGGGATCACGGCCTTCGTCGAGGCGCGGGACGCGGCGGACGTCGCCAAGATCGCCCTCGCGGCGAAGGACGGGCCACTTCTCGCCGGCGTGAACGCCCGCGACCTCGCTACCTTCAGGATCGACCCCCTCGTTCCCGCCGCGCTGCGTTCGAGCATTCCGTGCCGGGCGGTGTTCGAGTCGGGAACCTCTTCCCCTGGGGCCGCGCGCTTCGCACGCCAGCTTGGGTTCGACGGGATATTGATCGGAGAGGCGGCGGCCCGCGACCCTCAAGCCGCGCGTTCCCTCGTCTCCGCCTTCGAGTCCGCGCGCCCTGACTGGGTCGGGCACTTTTGGCGCGAGGTAGGTCGCCGCCGCGCCGAGCTCGGCTCCCGCCCGCTCGTCAAGGTGTGCGGGATCACGCGCGCGGAGGACGCCTTGCTCGCCGCCGATCTCGGTGCAGACATGCTCGGCCTCGTCTTCGCCCAGAGCCCGCGCCGCGCCGGGGGCGACGCCGCCCGCGACGTAGCGCGCGCCCTTCGCGAGCGGTTTCGCCAGTCCGCCGACGCATCGAGGCAGCGGCCCCTTCTCGTCGGCGTCGTTGTCGACCCGGCGTCTCACGACGGCAGGGAAGCGCTGTCGCTCGCCCTGGACGGCGTGCTCGACGCGATTCAGTATCACGGGGATGACCCAGACCGCGACCTTGACCTGATCGACGAGGCGGGCAAGGGTTCCGGGATCGGGCGGTTCGCCGCGGTTCGCCTTGGCTCCGACGCGGACGTCGCGCGTGTCTCCGAGCTCGCGCGCGCGGGCGAGCCCCGCGTTCTCGTCGACGCGCGCGTCGAGGGCATCTCGGGCGGGACGGGACAGGCGATCCCGCGCGCCCTGGTTCGTAAAGTCGCCTCGGGCGATCGTAGCCCGACAGCCGCCTTGTGGCTCGCCGGGGGGATAGGGCCCGCGAACGTGCGCGCGTATATCGAGGAGTTCTCCCCCGAGCTTATCGACGCCTCGAGCGGCCTCGAGGCCGGGCCAGGAAAGAAGGATCCCGCGCTTCTTAAGCAATTCTTCAAGGAGATCGACAGATGAGCGAACATGGATACTTCGACCGTTTCGGCGGCCGCTACGTCGCCGAGGTGCTGAGGCGGCCCCTCGAGGAGCTCGAGATCGCGTTCGCCGAGGCGAGGGAAGACCCCGCGTTCCGCGCGGAGCTCGACGTCCTGCGCAGGGACTTCGTCGGGCGGCCGACCCCGCTGCTGTTCGCGGCGAACGCGACCCGCGAGGCTGGCGGCGCGGACATCTACATCAAGATGGAAGGCCTCGCGCACACCGGGGCCCACAAGATAAACAACGCCCTCGGGCAAGCCCTGCTCGCGAAGCGGATGGGGAAGCGCCGCATCATCGCGGAAACCGGCGCCGGCCAGCACGGCCTCGCGACGGCCTCCGCCTGCGCCAGGCTCGGGCTCGAGTGCGTCGTCTACATGGGCGCCGTCGACGTCAGGCGGCAGCAGCCGAACGTCGCCG
>JAKPSR010000023.1 GCA_029571425.1 Spirochaetota bacterium
GGGCGACGGGACCTGCCTGGCTCACGCGAGCGCCCCCGCGCGCCCGTTGCCCGCCGCGCACGATGATTTTCCCGCGCATGCCGCGCACGCCGCTGTTCCCCGGCTTCCGTCGCCGCAAGGGCCCTCGCCCGCGACGAGCGAGTACCATCTCCTAAGCTCGGCGATCTCGGACGCCTCGTCGTCGTCAACCGAGCGGAGGAGAAGGCTGTTGAACGCGTCGTCCGCCTCCGCGAAGGTAAAGTCGTAGCCTGAGGACGCGACCCAGGCGCGGACCGCCGGAGCGTCTCCCGCCTCGTACGCCTCCGATCTAAATCCCGCGTCGATCCTGCAGCGGGCGATGAACCGAAACGCGTCAATCCTCGACATGATCCTCTCCTTTCGGCCGTAGCCGGTACTTTGCGACCCTAAGTCCCATGACCCGCTCGGTGACGCCGAGCGCCTGCGCCGCGCGCGCGAGGTTTCCCCCCGCCCGCGCGAGTTCCTCGGCGATGATTCCCCTCTCGACGGCTTCCATCGTCTCCGTGAGGGTCCCTCGTTTCCCCTCTCCCTTGCCGTCCTTTCCGCTTTGCAGGCTCGGCGGCAGGTGGTAGCTGTGCACGGTCCCGTCGGTCGAGAGGATGACGGCGCGCTCCATGCAGTTCTCGAGCTCGCGGACGTTCCCCGGCCAATCGTGCCGCATCAAGAGGGCCATCGCGGGCGCGGAGATGCTCTTGATGCGCTTGCCGTGCTCGCGGGAAAATTTCTCGGCGAAATGGTTCGCGAGGAGGACGATGTCGGTTTTACGCTCGCGTAATGGGGGGACGACGAGGGGAAAAACGTTGAGGCGGTAGTAGAGGTCCTCGCGGAAGCGGCCCTCGGTGATCAGGACGGAAAGGTCGCGGTTCGTCGCCGCGATGACGCGCACGTTCACCCGCACCGTCTCGCTTCCGCCGACGCGCTCGAATTCGCGTTCCTGCAGGACCCGGAGCAAGGTTCCCTGCGCGGGAAGGGGAAGCTCGCCGATCTCGTCGAGGAAGATGGTCCCGCCGCTGGCGAGCTCGAATCGGCCCTTTCGGGCGGCGACCGCGCCGGTGAAGGCGCCGCGCTCGTGGCCGAAGAGCTCGCTTTCGATGAGGCTTTCCGGGATCGCCGCGCAGTTTAGCTTGACGAAGGGGTGCTCCGCGCGCGGCGACCCATAGTGAATGGCGTGGGCGATGCGTTCCTTCCCGACGCCGCTTTCGCCGAGGAGGAGGACCGTCGCGTTCGTGCACGACACCTGCTCCATCTCGCGGTAGAGCTCGCGCATGATCTTCGAGTTGCCGATGACGCTCTGCGGGCGGTAGCGTGAGCCGAGCTCGGCGTGGAGGCGCGAGTTCTCTTCCTTAAGGCGCCCGAGTTCCTCCTGCGTCGCCTGGCGGAGCCTGACCGCCTGGCTGACCGATGAGGCGACGATCGTGAGTAGCCGCACCGCGCGCTCGAGGTCGGTGCGCGGGTCGAAGGGGAAGTCGACGCCGATCGCGCCGATCGACTCGGGGCCGATCTTGATCGGCACGCATACGAATGAAATATCGCGGGTGTCGCTGTTGCGGCGGGCGCCCGTTCGGTCGAGGAATCGGGGCTCGTCGGCGATCCGGGGCACGGCCACGGGATTCCCGGTCTCGATGACCTTCCCCGTGATTCCCTCGCCGGGAAGGTACCGGCCTCGTGCGACCTCGCTGCGGTCGAGTCCCCATCCTTCGTCGATCGCGATCTCGCCGTTCTCGCGGTTAAGGATAGTCACGCTTCCCCTGATGACGCCCAGATGCGCGG
>JAKPSR010000037.1 GCA_029571425.1 Spirochaetota bacterium
AAGCAGTCCGGGTGAGGTTTTCCGCGTCCGCGGTGCCAGGTAAGGTCGAACACCCCGAGAAAAAGATCCTCGATCCCAAAAAAACGGAGCACGCGCGCCGCGTGGGCCATAGGAGCGTTGGTCAGCAAGGTCATCGGGAGCCCAAGGCTCCGGAGGTAGGGACGGAGGCGGGGGTCCGGCGTGAGCTCGTCGATTTCCTCCTCCGGGTGGACGGCGGCGAAGTAGGGGGCTGGGTCCGCGAGGCCGTGCTCGCGGGTAAGCCACTCGAGCGTGGTCCCGTACATCGGCAAGCGCTCCGCGCGGAGACGCACGGCTTCGGCATGGTCGAGCTTGAGATAGTCGGCGACGAAGGCGAGCATCCTCTTCGTGATCCCCTCGTCCATCGCGTCGGACGAGGGGTAGAGGGTGTTGTCGAGATCGAGCAGGAGATGGCGTATCATCGCGCGGAGTATACCACTACGCGAGGAACGCTTCCACCTTCGTGATCGCGCCCGCTCGGGAGAAAACGAGGGAGGAGACATCCGGCCCGAGCTCGTTTCCATCTCTCTCGGTCGTGGTCCCGTCGGCCCGGGTGAGCCGTATCCTTCGCACCGCTCCGGCCGAGCCGGGCGTCGATGGACTCGTCGTCGTCCCCTCGCGCCGGTACTCGAAGGCTATCCCGCACCACGAGAATGACAGCGTCCCGTCCGGTCGGAACTCCGACGCTCTGAGGAGACCTGGCTCAAGTGAAACGTTGCCCTCATCGACTCGAACGCCGAGCTCGGCGAATCGGGTAAGGATCTCTTCCTTTACCTGACCGGTCATGCCCGGTTGCTTCGCGCCCTGACCGGCCGGGGTGTGCGAGTAGGGATCGGTCGGGAAGGCGCCGTAGGTCGCTGGGTCTTTGTTGAAGCCGATTCCTTTGCGGACGTCGTAGTACGCCTCTGCGAGGGCGCCCCTAGTTGCGGGATCAGTCGCGCGCGCCCAGTTTTCCTGGGCGGCGAGGAGGAGTTTGGATACCATGTGCCAGTAGATGCTACCGAGACCCTCGTACGCGTAGAAGGTTCCCGAGCGGCCGGTGAAGCTCCGGTGGTTAAAGACGCGCTCGTATAGCGCGAGCAGGTCGCGGCGCGACGAACGTGCGAGATCGGAAAGCGGCGAGGACGCGGCCACGATCCGGTCGACGGCTGCCGCGAGGTCGCGGGCGTTACGGAACGAGGGATTGAAGTGCCCATCGCCCTCGCCGTCAAGGTGCGCGATCGACCGGTCGCCCGATTTCAGCATCTCCTTGACGAGGGGAATCGCCTCGAGCTCGCGCGCGGGGACGATGTTCCGCGCGCAGAAGTGCGGAAGTTCGCGGTTAGGGTAAAGAATGTAGGAATACTGGTCGGCGCGGAAGAGGGCGCTTGTCTTGAGCGCGCGAAGGAGGGCGAGCGACTCCTCTGGGGAGAGGAGGCCGGAAGAAAGGACGGCGACCTGACCTTCGAGCATCTCATAGAGGTAGTGCACGCGCATCCCGCCATCGATCACCTCGAGCGTGTTGTACGCATGGTAGAGACCGTCGTCGCGGCGGTTTGCCCTGATGGTCGCTTCTGCGTGCCTACGGAAGGCGGCGAGGGCAGACCTAATCGCGTCGCGCGAGACCGTCACGGACGGCTCCCCGACTCCCTCGCGATACGCGCGATCGCGCGCGGCCTCGAAGAGACGCCCAGCGCGCTCTACGAACGATGCGCGCGCCGCAGGGTCCCCGAGCGAGTCGGGCGCCGATTCCGCGTACAGTCGGGAGAGCCCCGCGAGGAAGGTCGCGGTTCCCTCGGTTAGCTTAAAGGCGTCGCGGTTGGCGCGGCCGTAAATCCCCTCAAGGAACACGAGAAAGCGGCGGAGGTAGCAGAGGGTGACGATCGAGAGACCGTAACCCGCGAGCGCGTTGTTCGCGTCGTTCCATTCAGGACGCTGCGTGTTGAGCCAGATGCCGCCGCCGGGCACGAGATTCGCCATCTTGGCGAGGACGAGCACGAAGTACTTCTCCGTCGCCGAGACGAGCGCGACGGATCCGTCCGCCCTCCTCGAAAGCTTGGCGTCCGAGCCGAGGCGCCGCGCGTCCTCCTCGATTCGCGAGTTCAATTCGTGGTCGAACACGATCGTCGAGTGGGGGTCACGCACGATATCGTCGTATGCCTTAAGCCGATAGGGAACGTTCGCGGTCGAATGGCGCGGCTCGTCGAGCTCAGCTATCAACCCCGAGGGATCAAAGCGATCGCGCATCTCGAGGAGCTTGGCGAGATATATGATCTGATGGTCGCCCCAGTAGCCGATGTTTGACCACGGGTTGTCCGGCTCCGGCACCTCCCAATCGATCCCGTCGCGGGTGATTCGGTAGGGATTGAAGCCGTCGGCGGTGCAGGCGTTGAGGAATTTCGCCGACATGTGCGCGAGATACGCCGGGTAGGAAAGGGCGAGGGCCTCCCAGTTTTGGAAGATGTCGCGCCAGTTCCCCTGGTAGTTTAGCCTCGGCTTCCCGTCGGCGCCCTTGATCTCGATCGAGAATCGGTTCCAAGGTCTGCTCGGGTCGCCGTGGCGACGGGAAAAGGTGAGAGGAAGGTACTCGTGGTAGAGTCGAAGGACTTGCGGTCCCGCGGCCTCGGCGGCCATCCCGAGCTCGGAGAGCGGGATGTCCTCGCCGCGCCCGGCGAGGATCCCGTCGATCACGGGAAGAAGGTCGCGGTTTCGCGTCTCGGCGAACGCGCGGAAGTCCCGGGCGCTCACGGCGGTCGCGTTCGCGAAGATGCCCCCGCGCATGATGTTAAAGAGGACGTTAGCCTCATGGTGCGCGCAGGTCTCTCGGTCGGCGGTATCCTGGAACCCGTCGGCCCGAGCGACGAGGGCGTCGAGCGCGCGCGATCCCGCCGCGACGTCCGCGCGGAGGGCGTCGGTCGCCCGCGGCCTGTCCGCGATCTTCGCGGCGAGCGCGCGTATCGCGGTGAGGTCCAGCGTCGCGTCGAGTACCTGGTACCATTCGACCTCCTCGCCTACCGCGAGCGTGAGCTCTCGATGTAGGAAAAGCGAGGGGCGCTCGCCTTTGACGACGCGATCGCCCGGTAACGGCTCGTCGAGGCGAAACGCCTCCGGGGTGCCCGGCGAGAGGTGCACGGTTCCTTCGGTTGCCGAAGCGCTAAACCATCCGACGTTCGCGAAGAGGCCCTCGCTTGGCTCCGCCTTGTCGGTGACGATTGATGTCATCGAGAAGACGGCGATTCGCGACTTTTCGTCGAGGTCGGTCTTCTTGTAGGCATCGAGGAGTACGCTGTTGTCATTTTGGAAGTAGGAGGTGATGCATGCGGGCAGTATGTTTCGGCATCCGTCGAGGACGGCGAGCCGCGCCGGTTCCCCGGATGCGTTGAGGATGCGTATGTGGCGCACGAGGCCGAAGGCGTCGCTCGAGGTCCATCCATACTGGAAAACGAGCCCGAGGTCGAGGTTCCGTTCCTCGAAATAAAGTTTCGATCCGTTAAGGCTTTTATACAGATTCCGTTCCGTCTTCCATAGCCCGCGTTGTGTCTCCGAAAAGGGTTCCCATAGAAGGGTCTCGTCCCCGTTCCGCACCTTGATTGCCGTGTAGGGACCGGTGTACGTCCGGGCGTCGGAAACCTTGTCGGCGGTGTAGTAGGGGAAAAGAGCGCGATCGGAATTCACGCGTCCGGCGGTAAGGCCACCGTTGGACCACACATAATTCCAAATGTCCGACGCGCTGACGATCGTCATGAAAAAGGGCGGCATCCCGTCGAAACTCGATATTTTATAGAAGGTTTCTCCGAGGAACTCGGTAAACGACCCCGATACCGGCAAGGCGCGGGTTTCGCGAATCTGGGAAACGGAAAGTCCTTTCATGGTCACTCCTTGGCGTAACTATAAGCCCATTAATTGTTTTAGTCAATTAATAGAGTGCTGGATTTACATGAACCATTGGAACGATCTTGTTCTTCATCGTCCTCGGCTATAGTATAAGCCAACACAACACCTAAGGGATTACACCATGCTCGACCGCCTTTTTCGCCGGGATTCTTCACGCGTCGCGTACTATATCGTGACCTATGCCCTGTATACGGCGATCGCCGGAAGTTTCGACGTGGCTTTCACCCTTCGCGTGACCGGTTCTTTCGCCGCGCTTACCGGCCTCTATCTACTTTACTACTCGAGCCTCACGATAGCCTTTGTCGTCTCGACCCTTCTCGCGTCATCTGGCCGTTTTTCCCGTTCGTTTCGCGGCAATCTTCTTTTTCAGGCGGGAATCGGGTTTTTGATGTTCTTTGCCCTGCCGACGAAAGAGCAGCCTCTCGTCCTAATACCGTACTTCATGATGAAAGGCGTCTCCGAGGGGCTTTTTTGGTCGACGCGACACGCCTCAATGACCTGTCTCCTTCAGAACGACCAGCGAGACCGTTTCTTGCTTTCGGTTCAGGCGGGCACGATCGCGGTCTCGGTCTCGATGCCTTTTCTCGCCGGGCTTTTCATGCATTTCTCCTCCGTTCGCGCGGGATATTCCGGGGTATACGTTGCCGCTGCCCTCGCCGCGCTCATCGCATTCGCGCTTGGCCCACGGGTCGTCGCGGAGGCCCCTTCCCGCCCTGACTTGCGGAAATTCCGGCGATACGTCGCTTCGCGCGAAACCCGTTCGTGGCGGACGTATATCTTCGCGAGCTCGATCAACAACGCCCTCGCCATTTTCGCCGCCGGTGTTCTCAACGTATACGTCCTTAAGACGGAATTCAACATCGGTATGTTTGCCTCGGGGGCGGCAGCCCTTTCGGCCGTTTTTATTCTGGGCGTGCGTAGGCACATCCAGGGTAAGAGTATCCGACGGGTTGGCTTCGTCGCGATGGGGGCCGCCGGCGATTTCGCGGGAAGGGTCGTGTACGTCGCGTTCCTTTCGGTTCCCGCACTGTTGTTCAAGGCGGTATGCGACAGCTTCCTCTCGCCCCTTCGGTCCATATTCGCGGAGAATATCGTCAGGCGCCGATCCGACTTGATGGCCGAGCACGAGGGATACTCCCCGCTGGAGCCGTACCTTTTTCAGGAAATCGTGATCTTGTTCGCCCGATTCGTCGGCTTTCTCGCGAGTGGCCTCGCGTTCTCCCTTTTCGCCATCGGGCCATTTAAGGCCGCGCGGTTTATCCTGCTGATTCTTTCGTTCGCGCCTTTTATCGATCTCTATCTAATTGATAGGATCGAGCGGGAAAACTTGCGCAAAATGACATCCCATGATAATTTGTAGTTCAATATGGATCAGACACTCCCCAAACTCCTAAGGCGCGTCGCCTCCGAGCACCCCGACGTTCCCGCACAATACACCAGGCTCCCCGACGGGAATTTCGAGCCCCTCGCGTATCGCGACTGCTACGAGGCCTCGCTTGATTTCGCCGCGGGCCTCCTCTCCATTGGGCATGGGCGTGGGGATCATATCGGCCTGATCGCGGATAATCGCAAAGAATGGCTTCAGGCCAGCATGGGAATCATGGCGATCGGGGCGGCCGACGTCCCGCGCGGCTGCGACGCGACCGAGCGCGACCTTTCGTATATTCTCTCATTCGCGGAGTGCCGCACCGCCATCCTCGAAAACGAGGTTCAGCTCGCTAAGGTTCTTTCGTGCAGGGATTCGGTGCCGCAGCTTTCCCGCGCCGTCCTCATGGACCCGGCCGGACCCGACGCGGTCGCGCGCGCGGCAAAGGCCGGCGTCGACGTGGATACCTACGCGGGCCTCGTCGACCGGGGCCGCGCGTTTCGCGCGGCGAGCCCGGGCGCTGCGGAGGCCGAACTCGAGAAAGGCGAGTGGGACGAGATCGCGACGCTGATCTTCACCTCGGGGACCACGGGCGAACCGAAGGGCGTCATGCTGAGCCACGGCAACTTCCTATGCCAACTCGACGAGCTCCCCGAGCGCATTGTCTTGTTCCCCGGCGAACGCGCCCTCTGCGTACTGCCGGTATGGCATTCGTTCGAGCGGATGTGCGAGTACGTCATCGTCAACGGCGCCGGGGGCATCGTGTACTCGAAGCCGATCGGCAGCGTCCTCCTCGCGGACTTCGCGAAGACGAATCCCGCGCTGATGCCCTCGGTTCCCCGCATTTGGGAATCGGTCTACGACGGGATATTCCGCGCGATGCGAAAGACCGGCGGCATATCGTGGGTCCTTTTCAGCTTCTTCGTCGAGGTTGCGATCCTCGAGTCTCGCCTGCAGCGATGCGTTTCCGGGCGAAAGCCGGTGTTCTCCCTCTCGCGGCGCTGGATTGAGTGCGTCCTCGCGCTCGTGCCCTGTCTCCTACTGTGGCCGATTAAGGCGCTCGGCGCTCTGCTCGTCTTCCGCAAGATCCGCGCGAAGCTCGGCACCTCCTTCCGCGGCGGGGTTTCCGGCGGCGGCGCCCTTCCCCCGAACATCGACGAGTTCTTCTGGGCGGTCGGCATCAACATCGTGGAGGGCTACGGCCTTACGGAGACCGCTCCGGTCGTCGCCGTGCGCCCCTTTACCCGGCCGACTTTCGGGACGATCGGCACGCCCATTTCTTGCTGCGAGGCGAAGATCGTCGACGAGGCGGGCAAAGAGCTTCCGGTCGGCGTTAAGGGCACCGTGATGATCAAGGGCGCGAACGTGATGAAGGGCTACTATCGCCGAGACGACCTGACCGCGAAGGTGCTGTCGCCCGACGGCTGGCTCGATACGGGCGACCTTGGCTTTAAGACCCGCGACGGGCAGATCATCCTTCGGGGCCGAAAGAAAGACACGATCGTTCTCCGCGGCGGCGAGAACATCGAGCCACTGCCGCTCGAGATGAAGATCAACGAGTCTCGCTACGTCTCGCAGTCGGTGGTGCTTGGCCAGGACCAGCGCTACCTCGGCGCGCTCCTCGTGGTGAATCGCGACGAGCTCGTCGCGTGGGCCGAGGAGAACGCGATCGAGACGGGGGACTTCGCCGCCCTCCTTGCGCATCCTCAGGTTCGCAAGCTGTACGAGAGCGAGATCGCCGAGCTGGTGAGCCCGAAAAACGGATTCAAGATGTTCGAGCGTATCAACCGCTTCGCCCTGCTCGAGAAGCCCTTCGAGCCCGGCGTGGAGCTTTCCGCGAAGCAAGAGATCATGCGGTACAAGCTCGATTCCCTGTACAAGAAGGAGATCAAAGGCCTCTTCGAATGATCGACTCGGGTCCTGGATATTTCTCTCTTCGGGATCGCGACCTTCGCGCCGAGGGCCTGCTCGTCGCCGAGGGAAGACTGCTCGTCGAGCGTGCCCTCGTGGCCAAACTCGATCCCCTCGCCGTTTACGCCTCTTCCGAGGCATACTCCGACGCGGAGCGTCTCGTGGGCGGTCGGGTTCCGGTTGAGGTCCTCGACGCGCGGCAGTTCTTGGAGCTCGCGGGCTATGCCTTCCATCGCGGGCTCATCGGTATATTCGCCCGACCGTCAATTTCCCGTCTTGACCCTGCTGCGTTCCATTCGTCTCGGCTCCTCGTGCTCCCCTCGATAACCGATCCGGGAAATCTCGGAACATTGTTGCGTTCCGCCCTTGCCTTCGGTTGGGACGCGGTCGCGCTTGGTACCGGAGGCGCCGACCCCTTTAACCGAAAGTCACTTCGGGGTTCGATGGGCGCCGCTCTTTCGCTCTCGCTATTCATGGCGGGTCCAGATGATCTCGTCGGCCTGCGCGAGAGGGGATATGAGGTTCTCGCCGCGAGCTTGGAGGATGGCGCGCGGGTCGCGTCGCCCCGGCCGCTATCGGACGACGTACCTTCGCGCGAGGGAGTGGCTCGCGAAAAACGGCGCGTATTGGTCTTGGGAAACGAGTTTTTCGGGATCGACGATGAATGGCGCGCGGGATGCGATGGCGCCGTAATGATACCGATCCGCGACGGGGTCGACTCGCTCAACGTCGCCGTCGCGGGGTCCCTTTTGCTTTGGGCCTTGGGCTAACTTAGGCTTGCTTTTCCGCGTCCACGACCGCGGTCATTAGTTCCTCGATCGTGAAGGGCTTCGGCAGTATCGCCATGACCCCAAATTGATGGGCAAGGACCTTGAAGGTTGACTTATTCATGTCGATCTTGCCCGAGGTAATGATGATCTTAAGATCGGGGTAGAGGCTGTGCAGGTCGAGGATTAAGTCCATCCCGCCTTGGCCGGGCAGGATTATATCGATGAGGGCGATGGCGGGGCGTTCCGTCGCAATCGCTTTTTTGGCGTCCTCGGCCGAGGTAACGACGGCATACCCGTTTTCCTCGAGGGCCATGCGCACCATCTCGGCGACTGAGCGATCATCATCGACGATAAGTATCTTATTCATCTGTTCAAAAACTCCAAAATCTGCCTTAAGGTTACCGCGTGTTGTCCAATCCGTCAATGACACTTTGACAAATTTAGTAATGAGGCGGGCGCGTTTGCGGGGTATCCCTCATTGAATCACCGATTTCGCCGAGTTTTTCCCGTAAGGTTTTATTCTCTGCGTTTAATCGATCGATTGCCTTTGTATGGGCGACAGAAAGCTCTTGTAGCGTATTCACGAAATCCTCAAGATAGGCAAGTTTTGTCTCAACCAAGGTAAGTCGATCTTCGGATTGCATACGGGATTATAGCATGTAATGAAAAAAGATACAGGTAGTGTAGGATAGTGAACTATGGGTAAGGAGAAAAACTTTTTATTTTTCCCAGCGCGAACGGTGGTTTACCCTATTTTGCCCGCTGTACCGCCTGTAATGCCGCAGCATAACCCGGCTCGCTGGTGATTTCGGTAACCTGCTCGGTGTACGTTACCGTATCCGAAGAGTCAAGAACGACGATCGCGCGCGAAAGGATACCAGCAAGCGGCCCGTCGACCATCTCGACGCCCCAGGTTGCCCCAAAGGCCTTGTTGCGCATTTGCGATAGGGTAATGACTCTGGTCAATCCTTCTGCCGAGCAAAACCGGTTTTGCGCGAAGGGGAGGTCGCAGGACACGGTTAAGATGACCACGTTCTCCAGCTTTTGTACTTCGGCATCGAATCGCCGCGCGCTCGCCGCGCATACCCCAGTGTCAAGGCTCGGCACGATATTAACTATCTTCTTGAATCCGGCGAAGTCGGCGAGGCTAACGTCGGAGAGATCCTTTTTCGTTAAGCGGAAGTCAGGCGCCTTTGACCCAACCGCGGGAAGGTTTCCCTTCGTTCGAAAGGGACTGCCCTTGAATGTGATGTCTGCCATGGCTCTTTCCTCCTATTAGATATGTCTATGCCCTTAATATCGCTACGTGGAAGGTTTTTGTCAAAAGGCTTCTTTTATGATACCTTGGGCGCATGGAAAAGGAGACGTTGAACGGCGCCGCCCTCGTGCTTGAGGGCGGCGGCATGAGAGGGCTCTATACGGCGGGCGTTCTTGATCGCCTGATGGACTCAGGACTCTTTTTCGGGTACGTCATCGGCGTCTCGGCCGGGGCGAGTCACGCCTTTTCCTATTTATCCTGGCAGCGCGGGCGCTCGCGCCGCATCAACGTCGACTACTGCGAGCGACCGGACTACATGGGCCTTCGATGCCTTCTGCGCGAAGGATCGTTTTTCGGCATGGATTTGCTGTTTCGCCGCATCCCGTACGAACTTGATCCTTTTGACTTCGGGGCGTACGCGCGGAATCCGGCTCGGTTCGAGATGGTGGTGACGAATCTCCGCACTGGCGCCGCCGAATATCGGGGCCCGCGCGACCCGGCCGACGCGCTACGCGTCCTGCAGGCGTCCTGTTCGCTTCCCTTCGCCTCGCGGCCCGTCACGATCGATGGCGACCCTTTTCTCGATGGGGGGATCGCTGACTCAATACCGGTTCGGCGCGTTCTTTCGCGCGGCACGGATCGCGTTGTCGTGGTTCGCACGCAGCCGCGCGATTTTCGTAAAGGGACTCCGGAGCATATGCGGTTGGCTCGTTTTCTATACCGGCGGTACCCCTTGTTCGTCCGCGCGATGGAGGAACGGAACGATCGATATAACGATGCTCTTAGCCTTGTCGAAGATCTTGAGCGTGAGGGGCGCGCCATCGTTATTAGCCCGCAGCCGCAACCGGGGCTCGATCGGCTCGAGCGCGATCCCGATCGGCTCGACTCGCTGTACCAGAGCGGATACGCCGACATGGGCGCGGTCGAGGCTCGCGTGAGGGACTTCGCCCGATGAGCGCCCGACGCCAGAACCGCCCGCCGTCCGTCGCATCGAAAGATTTCTCTCGGCTTCAGCGCGGCTTAACCGGGGGACGCGGCCTTATCGGCTCTTCATATCTTGAGGATGATGGAATGCTGCGCGCGTATCTCGCATATTATTGGCCGATATCCCGCGCCCAAGCCCAACACGCCCTCGCGGTGACCGCCGCGCTTGAAGAGATGCGGGGGCGCGCCTCCCTTCCCCCACGCCGGGTCGTCGATGCGGGATCTGGTCCAGGGCCGGTCGCCGCCGCCTTCGCCGACGCGGGCGCCGTTTCTTTCGTACTCGTCGACCAAAGCGTCCGTGCCCTCGAGCTCGCGCGCGAGAGGCTGTCCTTCGGGCGAGCCCACCCGATTGAGATCGACGCGGTGAAAGCGGACCTTGAGCGCGTCTGTCTCGACGACCTTCCGCGTGGCGACGGCGCGGATTGGCTGAGTTTCGGGCACTCCCTAAATGAGCTGTATGTCGATCGCGAGGACCGGATCGAGCGTCGCGCGGAACTCGTCGTTCGCCTCGCCGGTTCGCTCGCCCCGGGCGGCAGGGTGCTCATCATCGAGCCAGCCCTGCTTGGCACGAGTCGCGACACCCTCGCCCTTCGGGATCTTCTCGTCTCGCGGGGATGGCGTGTCGTCGCTCCTTGCGTAGGACGCGGCATCCTTCCTTGCCCGGCGCTCGCGGCGGGACCCGCGCATACATGCCACGAGACCGTGCCCTGGCGCGCGCCGCCCGAGACCGCGGCCCTCGCCGCGGGCCTTGGGCTCGATCGCGATTGGGTTAAGATGACGTGGTTCGTTCTCGAGCCGCCGGTCGGGGTCGACGGTGTCGCGCATGACCTCGACGCCGTGGCCTTGCGCGTCGTCTCGGATCCGATGCTGAACAAGGCCGGCCGCGTGCGGCGTCTTCTCTGCGGCGCCGCGGGCCGCGTCCCGTACTCGGTCGCGCCCGACGCGAGCGGTACGCACGGCGCGTTCGAGGGTCTCGCGCGCGGCGACATCGTCGCCGTCGAGGGCGCCCAGCGGCGCGAGGGCGGGTGGGGCATCGTCGAGGGCACGCGGACGCGCGTCTTGCTCGCGGCCGCCGAAGCGATGTCTGCGAAGGGAGGGAAAACGTAAATGAACGTAATCGTATACGGGACCAAGCGGTGCGCGGAGACGCGGAAGGCGATGCGCTTCTTTCAGGAGCGGCGTATACAGGCGCATTTCCGCGACGTGGTCGCCGAGCCTCTGAGCGCGGGCGAGCTGCGAAACCTCGCCAACGGCCGCGACGCCGGGGAGCTACTCGATACTGGGTCGGCTCGTTACGTGAAGCGCGGAATGGCCTTCATGGAATTCGACCCGATCGAGGAGCTGGAGCGCGATCCCGCCCTTCTCGCGACCCCGATCGTGCGCGTGGATCGACGGTTCTTCGTTAGGCCGGTCCTCGAGGACTTGCCGTTGTCCTGAGGACCCGCCGCCGAAGACCGCCGGCCCACCGTTACGATGCGGCGACTTTAAAGGCCTTGCCGTCGCGGGAGCAGAGTATCCACGCGAGGTCGCGCCCGCTTGAGACCGCGTTGGGGATGCCGCCGCCGGGCTGTACCCATTGCCCGATCATGTAGAAATTCTTGAGTCCGGGCAACGTTTTGCGCACGCGGGTGGTCGTCGCGCGCGGGGTGAGCCTCCATCCTTCGTAAGACCCTCGCCAGTTTCCCGTATACCTCTCGAAAGTGAGCGGCGTCGCGACATCGGTCATCTCGATATCGGCGCTGATGCCGGGATAAAATTCCTCCAACGCCCCGATAAGGGTTTTGGCGATGAGGGCCTTCTCGCGATCGTAGGCGGCGCGATCAGCCGAGAGGCGCTTCCAATAGTCGTAGTCCGAGCTGTACATGATCTCGATCACGCTTTTGCCGGCCGGCGCGAGGCTCGGGTCGTAGCAATATTGTTTAACGCCCAATTTCGTGTGCGTTTTGCCCTCGACCGAGATCGGCTTCTTAAGGGCTCGTACGGCCTGATGCGGCTCTGCGGAAAGGTCGCGCGCGACGCCGAGTGAGAGTATCAGCAGCGGTTCGAAGATCGGGAAGGTCTCGTACATGCGGCGGAGCGCGCGGGTGACGTATCTTCCCTTAAGCATGTCGAAGAGGGTCGCATGCCCGTCGGCGGCCGAGACGACGATGTCGGCGGGAACCTTCTCGCCGTTCGCGAGGACGACGCCTACCGCTTTTCCGCCCTTGACGCTAATTTCGGAGACCGACGCCCCGTAGCGAATCGAGCCGCCGAGGTTGAGATACCGTCTCTCGACGCGCTTCGCGAGCGCGAGGGAGCCGCCGACCGGGTACCCGCCGTCCCCGGCGTGCTGCCACGCGAGCATCATGGCGGCGCCCAAGGCGCTGAAATCAGGCATGTCCCCGAAGAGCCCCGCGATTCCCTCGCGGAGGCGAGGGCTCTTGAATCGCGTCGCGTACTCGGCAAGGGTGATCTTACCCAGTTCCTTGTAATCCGCGTAGAATGGCTTCATCGTCGCGAAGAAGGAGAACATGTCCCTGATGCCCATGAGCTCGACGGGTTTCTCGGGGAACGGAAAGTCGGCGAGTCGCTTGATCCGCGCTACGAGGTCCTCGATCGCGCACGCGTCCTCCGGGGCGATTTCGAGCATGTGCTCGCGCAGGCGGTCCGCGTTGCCGTAGACGATGAAGGGCGCGGCGTTTCCCGCGGGGCCGGTGTCGATTCGGGTGAAGACATCGTGGTGAACGATCGGCGTTCCGTCCAGGGCGCCGATCTCGCGAAGGAGCCTGTTGCTCGGCGTGCCATCCTTCGTGCCGATGAGCCAATGGATGCACCCGTCGACGTGATAGCCGCCGCGGCTCCACCCCGTGCAGAGCCCGCCGGGAACCGTGTGCCGCTCGAGTATCTGAACTTCGTACCCGTTCATTCGGGCGTAGATGCCGGCTGAGAGACCGGCGAGACCGCCTCCGACGATGACGATTTTCTTTGCCATTATCGCTCCTCCTCGATGAGCTCGAGGGTCAGGTCGGCCGATCCAGGGCCGCTTTCCTTTCCCTCGTATCGAATCATCATTCCGTCAGACGAGCGGAACCAATAGCGCATGCTGAAAAAAGCGGCGGGAACTCCCGACACCGTGACGCGAACGAGAATCGCCGGGACCTCGGCACCGCACGATGAGACGCTTTCCTCGCCGATTCTCGTTGCCGTCATCTTATACGCCTTTCCGTTGTCCGGGTTGATGATCCAGAATTCCGTCTTTTCCGTACCTGAGCGAGCGAAGGCGGCGAGCCCGAGGGGAACGGATCCATACCACGGTAAGGCATCGACGCGAGCGGGTTTTCGTTTTGCCTTGACGCCTGTCCCTCGGGCCGTGACTTCGGTTCCCTCACGGGTGAACACGGTTTCGGATCCGTCCGCGCGAAGGATGCGCCATTCCTTCGTCGCGCAGTCGCCGTCAAGAACGAAGCGGTGCTTTGCGCCGTCGGAGGATCCTTCGGCATTCACGATGCGATTTTCCCCATCGGGGGCGATCGTGACCGTTTGCGCGTTGCCGTGGCTGTCGGGGGTTTGCCGGTCAACATAGCGTTCCGCCGAGAGTCCCGCCTTCGCGGCGACCAGGAACGCGATCAGCGTCCAGAATCGATTGTTCATTGAGTCTCCTTTTTGTACGTAGTCATTTCTTTATAGTGCCGGATCATCGACCTTCCGTTCCGGGCGCTTGCCCTGTTGAGATAGTCGTAGACTTCGTCGTAGGGATAGCCGGGCGGGAGGAGATTCTCGGGGAGGGGAAGCTCGGTCTCGAACACGTGAACGATGAAAGCGACCCAGGCGAGCCCGACCCGATGGAAGGAGTCCGCGGAACCGACCGGTACCGCCTCGACAAGCTCGCGCACGTCGCGGAGGAATAACTTGAGGAAGTCCGCCCGCTCGGGAACTTTCCACGCGTCTATAAGGCGGGCAAGGTCGCGGTCGTCGACGCGGTCCACCGGGAAGAGGAAGACATGGTCGGCGACTCCCGCCCGCTCGAGCTCGGCGCGGAGGCAATCGTCGCCC
>JAKPSR010000042.1 GCA_029571425.1 Spirochaetota bacterium
TTCCTCTCTGCCGCGCCGGTTGGCCTCCATTCGTTCGTTCGCGCCGTCACAGGGTTTTTGGTCGGCAAGTTTTCTCTCTCGTTCAACCTGAACCGCGTCGCCTTCCCCGCGCTTATGGGGTTCGCGGCGACCGTCTGCAAGGCCGCGCAGGTGTGGGTGCTTTCCCTGTTTTTCGGCGAGCAGGTGCGGACCTATCGCCTCTTTGGGGCCGACTTTTGGCTTGAGGCCCTCGTGAACGCCGTCGCGGCCCCGATCCTTTTCGCGGTCCTAGGCCTTTTCGACGAGCTCTTCGTCGCGCGGGAGCGCCGGCTGTAGCATGGAGGGGAACGAGGGAATTTCCCGAAGGGGTCGGGCGCTCGGCTTCGTCATCCTCGCGATGATGTCCCTGTACCTCGTCAAGCTTTTCTCGATGCAGATCATCAGGGGCGAGGATTATCGCCGCCAGTCCCAGAATATATCGCAACGCTCGAAAAAAATCCCGGCGCAGCGAGGCGAGATCTACGACCGGAACGCGACGGTACCGATGGTCCTGAACATCGACTCGTTCGCCGTCGACATCACCCCCGGCGAGGTTCCGCCGGAGCAATACCGAACCGTCATCGCCCGACTCGCGGCCAAGCTCGGCATGCGTGCGTCGGACGTCGAGGCGAAGATCCCGGCCACCGTCCGCCGTTCCTTTCAGGCGATCGAGGTTCGCGCGAACGTGCCGTACGAGACGATCGCCTCGATCGCCGAGTCCATCGACGACCTCCCCGGCGTGTCCTGGCACTCGAAGCCGATCAGGAACTACGTCGAGACGGGGTCGATCGCCCATATCATCGGCTACGTCGGCGACATTACACGCGACGAGCTTAAGCTCTTCTACAACAAGGGATACACGACCAGCAGCGTCATCGGCAAGGCCGGGATAGAGAAGCAGTACGACGAGCTCCTGCGCGGCGTCGACGGCTTCGAGTACCGCACCGTCGACGTCAAGGGCCGGTACATCGAGAACAGCACGACGATCAAGCCGCCCGTCATGGGACGGAACCTGATACTGACGATCGACCGAAAGTGGCAGACCCTCGCCGAGGACGCGCTCGGCGACCGGATTGGCTCGGCTGTCGTGCTCAAGCCGTCGACCGGCGAGATCCTGGCGATGGCGTCCTATCCCGCGTACGACCCGAACCTCTTCGGCAAGGACAACGCGAGCGAGGAATACCAGCGCCTGCTCGCCGATCCCGCGAACCCACTGCTGAACCGCGTCGTCAACGCGAGTTACCCGCCCGCGTCCACCTTCAAGGTGATCATGTCGACCGCCCTGCTCGCTGAGGAATCGATATCGCCCGAGAAACGAATCGACTGCCCCGGCGAGATCGAGTACGGCGATCGCGTGTTTCGCTGCCACATCAGGCGGCCGGGGCACGGTAGGCTCGACATGCGCGGCGCGCTCGCGCAGTCGTGCGACGTATACTACTGGACCGTTGGGCGCGATTACCTCGGCGTCGAGCGGATAGCGAAGTACGCCGAGGAATTCGGCTTTGGCAAGAGCGCCGAGATCGACCTTCCGAGCCAAACCGCGGGCTTCGTGCCGACCCCGCAATGGAAGGAGCGCAAGTTCCACGAACGATGGCTCGGCGGCGACACGATGAATATGTCGATCGGGCAGGGGTACCTTCTCGCCTCGCCGCTCCAGCTCGCCAACATGGTCGCCATGGTGGTGAACGGCGGGGTAGTGTACCGCCCGCATCTCCTTAAGGAAGTGCGCGACCCGTCGTCGGGCGCCGTTATCTCGGCGACGAGGCCGGACGTTCTCCTGAAAAGCGACATCAAGCCCGAGGTCTTCGCGCGCGTGCGCGACGACATGCGGAACGTGATCACGAACGGCACGGCCCAGTTTCCCATGAAGAACAAGATCGTTCAGCTCGCGGGAAAAACGGGAACCGCCGAGGTTGGGCTCGCCGACCGCTGGCACTCGTGGATGGTCGCCTACGGCCCCTACGACGCGCCGCCCGAGGAGGCAGTCGTCGTCGTCGTGATGGTGGAGGCGAGCAATCCCTGGGAATGGTGGGCACCTTACGCGACGAACATCATCTTCCAGGGGATATTCGCGGACCAAACGTACCAGGAAGCGATCGAGGCCCTTGGCTTCAAGTACCTGAGCGGGCCGCGGGGGAGGCAGGAATGAACCTGAAGAACTTCACGTACTTCGACTACGTCCTATTCCTCGCCGTAGTCGTCCTCTCGTCCGTGGGCGTTCTGTTCATATACTCCTCAGGCGTCAACTCCAACGGGGAGTCCGTGTCCTACGAGTACGTCAAGCAGATCGTGTGGTTGGCGACCGGCGTCGCGCTGATGGCCGCCGTTACCCTGATGGACTACCGGCGCGTCGCCGATTGCGCCCTGCTCCTCTTCGGCGGCGCCCTCTTCGTGCTCCTGTACACCCGCCTGTTCGGCCGCTACGTCAACGGCGCGAAGAGCTGGATCGGGATCGGCGAGCTCGGCATACAGCCGTCCGAATTCACCAAGATCGTCTATATCATCTATCTAGCCCGCTATCTCGATAAGTCCGACCGCATCGAGTCCGATTTCCGGCGCTTCGTCAAGGCGGGCGCGATCATGGTCGTCCCGATGCTCCTGATCCTTTCGCAGCCTGACCTCGGGACGGCCTCCGTGTACTTCCCGATCTTCCTCGCCGTCTGCTTCGTCGCCG
>JAKPSR010000045.1 GCA_029571425.1 Spirochaetota bacterium
CGTCGTCGACCGAGCGGGCGAGGACGCCGACCTGGTCGAGGGACGAGCCGAACGCGACGACCCCCGAGCGGCTCAAGGCGCCGTAGGTAGGCTTAAGGCCGTAGATGCCGCAGTAGGAGGCAGGGAGGCGGACGGACCCGCCCGTCTCCGTGCCAAGGGCGACGGGGGCCTGGGCGCCGGCGACGACGGCCGCGGACCCGCCCGAGCTTCCGCCCGGGGTCAGGTCGCGGTTCACCGGGTTGCGCGAGGGGCCGTAGCAGGAGTACTCGGTGGAAGAACCCATCGCGAACTCGTCCATGTTCGTGCGCCCGAGCGGGATGGCGCCGGCGGCCATGAGGCGGGCCGAGACGGTGGCGCTGTAGGGCGCGACGTAGCCGGAAAGGACGCGGCTCCCGCAGGTGCACGCCTTCCCCTTAATCGATATGTTGTCCTTCGAGGCGAACGGAAGGCCAAGAAGGGGGCGACGGTCCCCGGCGGCGCGTGCGGCGTCCGCCTCGCGCGCGCGGTCAACCGCGTCGTCGAAGAACTCGATGTAGCCGTTAAGCGGCTTCGCGGACTTCGCGTCGGCTTCGTATGCGGCGCGGTAGGCCTCGACGACGGCGACGCTCGTCAGGGCGCCGGACTCGAGGCGGGATTTCAGCTCGCGAAGCCCAAGGGAGGTGACGTTCTCGCTCATGCCCCGCCTCCCAGCACCTTCGGGACGCGAAAGTAGCCGTCCATGTACTCGGCGGTCATCTTCCGCAAGTCGCCGGGCTCGAGCGACTTGACGACGTCGCCCGCGCGGAGCCGCTCAACCTCCGTCGTCGGGTAGGCGTCATAGGGGTTCTCGTCGCCGGCGTACCGGGAGAGTATCTCGAAGTAATCGACGATCTGCCGCACCTGGGCGCCGAGGGTCTCGATATCCGTGCTCTCGGGCGAGAGCCGGGAGAGGTACAGGAGGTTCTCGAGTGTCGTCTCGTCGATCGCGTTTCGCTTTTCGTCCATGTGTTCCTCGTTACTCCCTCAGTCCTCGACGACGAGAAGGCTCTTTGCCTGGTAGCGCGGCATGAACCGCCGTTCGGCCCCCGTCTCGAAGCGCACCATGATGACAAGCTCGTCCGATGCGTAGAAGGATTTAGTGATGATACCATAACCGTAATCGTCATGGAAGAGTTTCCGACCAGTCCGCCAGCGCTCGGCGAGCGGGTCGGGGACGGCGCTTGCGCCTTGGGCGTTCCCCGCAGCTTGCGCGTTCCCCGCGCCGGGTTGCACGCCCCCGGCCTCGTCGCCAGAGCCTGACGCACTCCCCGCCCCCGGCTGCGCTGACCTACCGCGAGCGGCGTAAGAACGCGGCGTCCGGCCGATCACCTCGACAGAGCCTGAGTCCATCTCGAAAAGGAAGAGGCTCGGCTCGACGAAGGCCGTGCGACCGTAGAGGCGGCGCGAGGCGCAGCTCGTCAGGTAGAGCTCGTCCATCGCGCGGGTACAGGCGACGTACATCAGCCGCCGCTCCTCCTCGAGGTCGTCGCCCTTCTTGTCGTCGCGGGGGAAGACCCCGGTTTCGAGCCCGGTGACGACGACGCGGCGGAACTCGAGTCCCTTGGTGTTGTGCACGGTGATGAGGGTCACCGAGTCGGGATTCTCCTCCTCGTCGGCCATCGAGCGGTCGAGCTCGATGTGCTCGAGAAACTCGACGAGGCCCTCGCGGCTTAGAGGGTACAGGCTGGCGGCGTTCACCAGTTCCTGAAGGTTGGCGACGCGCTGGGTCCCGGCGATCTCGTCCTGGCCCTGGTGGTAGGCAAGAAGGCCGGAGGCGTCGACGAGACGCTCGACGAAGATTGCGAGGCCGGCGGCGCCTTTACGCGACGCGGTCTTCGCCTTCGCCGCAGTGGTCGGCGCCCCGCCATCGGCAGCCCCCTCGCCGCCTTCATTCGCCGCGGCGTCCGCTGCAACGGCCGCGGCGTCCGAAACGGCCGCGTCGCCGAGCAGGGATCGAAGGGTCTCGACCACGTGCAAGAACTCGGAAAGGCCGGAGCGCGCCTTCTTCGGAAGGGCCTCCAGGATACGGCGCGACGCGGAAAGAAGATCGGTCGCGTCCTCGAATTGAAGGGTGTCGTCGCCCCGAACGGGGCCGCCCATCTCGAGCTCGCCTTCAGCCTCCACGCCGAAGACGATGCGGCGCGCCTCCTCGACGATGCGATCCTGGGTAACCTCGCCGAGCCCGCGCGCGGGCTTGTTGACGACGCGGCGAAAGGCGACTTCGTCGCGGCCGTTCGCCACGAGGGCGAGGAAGGCGAGCGCGTCCTTGATCTCCTCCCGCTCGTAGAACTTTAGGGTGCCGACTACCTTGTACGGGATCTTGCGATGGAGGAACTCGGTCTCGAAGCCGAGCGACTGCGCGTTCGTGCGGTAGAGGATCGCCCAGTCCGCCCAGGGGCAGCCCTTGCGGTGGGCGCCCGCGATCAGCTCGGCGCAGAAGGCGGCCTCGTCGTCCTGGTTCGGCAGGAAAGCGAGTATCGGCTTCTTGCCGCCTCCCCGCTCGGCGACGAGGGTCTTACCGAGGCGCCCCTCGTTGCGCGCGACAACCTGGTCCGCGACCGCCAGGATCGGGGCGACCGATCGATAGTTCCGCTCGAGCCGGACGACTCGGGTGCCGGGAAAACTCTCGGCGAAGGTGAGGATGTTCCGAACCTCGGCGCCGCGGAAACGGTAGATCGACTGATCGTCGTCGCCGACGACGCAGAGGTATGTCTCGGGCCCCGCGAGCGCCTTTAGGAGCTCGAACTGGGCGACGTTCGAGTCTTGGTACTCGTCGACCATCACGACGCGGAACCGCGCGTGGATGCGATCCCGCACCTCCGGGTTTCCCGTAAGGAGGCGCACGGTCAGCAGTATGAGGTCGCCGAAATCGAGATTCCCCGTCTCGCGGAGTCGCCGCTCGTAGAGACGGTAGACATCGGCGAAGTCGGGGTCCGGGTCGATCTCGGCGAGGAGAGGGCTGTCGGGCGACAGGCAATAATCCTTCGCGCGGGATATCTTATGGACGATGCCGGAGACCTGCTGACGGGTCAGGGCGGGCAATGCTTTCGAGAGAAGGGTGATCGCGTCGTCGTCGTCGTAAATCGTGAAGTTCGAATCGAGGTCGGCAAGAGCCGCGTTGCGCCTGAGGAGCCAAGCGCCGAAGGAATGGAAGGTGCGGAGCACGGAGCGCTCTGCCCGGGGCTCAAGCCGGGTCGCGCGCTCGGCCATCTCGCGCGCGGCCTTGTTCGTGAAGGTGACGGCCAGGATCGACTCGGGGTCGAGCCCGCGCTCGGCGATGAGCCAGGCGATCTTGGTGGTGATGACACGGGTCTTCCCGGAGCCCGCTCCCGCCAGGATCAAGAGGGGCGAGCCCGAGTGCGTCACCGCCTCGAGCTGCTCGGGATTCAGGACCGATAGGTACTGGTCCGGCTTCACCGCGCGACCGCCTCGACGTCGACCCCGTTGACGGCGACGATATCGGCCATGACGACCGATCCCGGACCGAGGGGCTTCCCCTCCCTATCGCGCGTTCCATCATCGAACGAGAGAACGACGGCACCGTCGACCTCGGGGGCCTGGAACCACGCGCGCCCTATCGCGAGGCGCTCAGCCGGCGGACGCGAGCCGGCGGCGGACGAGCTCGACGCGGCATCGATGCTCCCCGAGTCGGCGGCATCCTCGATCAGTTCCTCGATAAGGACCTCGACCCTTCGCCCGACGAAGAAAGAAAGCTCCTCCATCGTGATCGCGGTCTGAGCCTCCTTGAGCTGGGCGAGGCGAGAGTCGGCCACGCGCTTGGCGACGCGACCTTTCAGCGAAGCCGCGGGGGTTCCCTCCTCGCGCGACCAGGTAAATGCCCCGGACCACAGGGGGCGTATGTCGGCGAGGAAGTTCGCGCTTCGCTCGAACGACTCGTCCGTCTCGCCGGGAAATCCGACGAGGAAGGTCGTGCGAAGTGCGACGGCGCCGTATGGGCTTCCCGCATCGCGAAAGCCGCGACGAATTCTATCGACGAGCGATCGGTAGCCCTCGTCCGTCCCTCGCCTGTTCATCGCGCGCAGAACGGCGGGATCGCCTGACTGAAAGGGGATGTCGAAGTACGGGAGGAAGCGCGAATCGGCCGCCATCGCGGGAACGAGGTCGTCGGGGAAATGGTCGGGATGGACGTAGAGAAGTCGGACGCGAAAGTCCCCGTCGAGGGCCGAGATCGCCCGCACGAGGCGGGGAAGGGGGCTTCCCTCCCCCGCCAGTTCGCCCACGTCGTCGCCTTCCCCC
>JAKPSR010000046.1 GCA_029571425.1 Spirochaetota bacterium
ACCCGGACTGCTTTCTCTCCACCCTCGCCGCGGTCGGCAAGACAGTCGACGAGACGCTCTTCGTCGACGATCACCCGAAATACGCCCGGGGTTACCTGGCGGTCGGCGGAAAGCCAGTTCTCGTTGACGAGCGGGACCGCCACCCGGAGGTCGAGGCCGAGGGCATTCCCCGAATACGGAGTATCTACGAGCTCAAGGCCTTTCTCGACAATTCTTGACAGCCCCGAGGGATCGGGATATTACTATTTGAACACCATGGCAAGGAGGGTCCGATGAACCCCAACTCCCTGATTGTCCGTTACAAGCACCTCTTTCCCGAGCTCAAGCGACTCTCTCGCGCGGAAACCGTCATAACCGAGGAGAACGTCTACCAAGTCGCGAACCCCGGGATCCGCGCGATCATGGATCAGATGTGCGCGGAGAACATCCTCCCGAATTCAGAATTCCGAAACGTGGCTGCCTGCGCCGAATTCCTCGCGAAGATCCGCGAGGGGAAACGCGGCATCATCCTAATGGAGCATTACAGCAATTTCGACTTGCCGGGCTTCATGTGGCTTCTTGAGCGCTCGGGCCCAGAGGGAGCCGATCTGGCGCGCCACGTCGTCGCGATCGCCGGGATGAAGCTCAACGAGGAAAACCCTTACGTCTCAGCCTTCGCCGAGGCGTACACGCGCATCGTCATCTACCCAAGCCGGTCCCTTTCCACGATCGCCGATCCCGAGGCCCTGAAACGCGAGGAGCAGCGGAGCCGCGTCATCAACCTCGCCTCCATGCGCACGCTCGATCGCGTGCGAAAGGAGGGGAACGCGGTCCTCGTCTTCCCGTCGGGAACGCGCTATCGTCCCGGCAAACCCGAGACTAAGCGCGGCGTGCGCGAGATCGACTCCTACATCCGCCTTTCCGACGTGATGATCCTCGTGTCTATCAACGGAAACTGCCTGCGTTTCTCCGACGACCCCGCCGACATGCTCGGCGACATCTGCGAGCCCGACCGCATCGTCATGACCGCGAGCCCGGTCATCGACTGCGTCGCCTTCCGCGAGGAGGCGCGCCAATGGGCGGGCGACGGCGCCGAGGACAAGAAGCAGGTCGTCGTCGACTACGTAATGCACCGTCTCGAGCTGATGCACGAGGAGAACGAGGTCGGTCGCGTCTAGGCGCCACCAAGCGCGCAGCGAATCACCTCTCGCCATGCCCCGCCCTCAAATTGAAGGAGGGCGATGTGGTCAACGGGCATCTCCGCCGAGAAGCCGCGCGCGCGTAGTTCCGACAACGCCGCGCGGGCGGAGCCGGGCGGTATGTCGCGGTTAGCGATCGTCAGGTGGGGATGAAAGGGAACTCGCGGATGGGGGAAGCGCGCGGCAAGCGCGGTCCCTTGGCTTGATGCGACGCCGTACACCACGTCGCGAAGCGAGTCCCAATCAGGTCCGGGAACCACGCGCGCGAAAAGAGTCCTCTCACCAAACGAATTGAATCCCTCGACGCGGGCGACGAATGGAACCGCCGCGAGCGCGGCGACCGTTAGCACGGAAACAAGCCCGTCGAGCGAGCCAGGTGGCAGGGCGAATGGGGGAACAAGAGTCACGTGCGGCGGCGTGCGTTGGCCCGATCGGCAGCCAAGCGTCTCGCGAGCCCACGCGCGGAAGGTCTCGATCCGCGCCGCCAGAGACTCGTCTGCCATGACGGCCACGAAGAATCGGTCTCCGGGCGGGGAACTGTCTCGCGCCGCGACGGCGCAGGCCTCGGGGCACGGAGCGCCGAGCGCGCTCACGCGCTTACTCCTCGCGGCACCGGGCGGCCAAGGCGTGCCCCGAAAGGCCCTCTGCCTCGGCGAGTACGCGCGCGGTCGCGATCGAGCGCCGCCATCCGGAGAAATCGCGAGCGCCGTCAGGCGAGCGAAGGACGGTCACCGTCTTCAGAAAGTGCCGAACCGAAAGCCCGCCCGTAAAGGCCGCGCTCCCAGAGGTCGGCAGGGTGTGGTTCAACCCGCCCGCGTAATCGCCCAAGACCTCGGCGGACCGATGGCCGACGAACAGGGATCCGTAATTACGGACGGCCCGCTCGAGCGCGTCGCGCTCAGGCCCAGACTCAAGGGAAAGCTCAAGGTGCTCAGGGGACTTTCGGTTCGCGATCTCGGCGGCCTCCGCCCAATCGCGTACCAGGACCACGAGCCCATTCTTCGCGAAGCTCGCGCGCGCGGGCGCCCGATCGGGAAGGGCCGCGACGAGGGTGTCGACCTCCGCGGCGACCGCCCGGGCAAGACGCTCGTCGACGGTCAGCAAGACCGGCTCAGCGTCCGGGTCGTGCTCGGCTTGCGCGAGGAGGTCGGCGGCCACCCACCGCGGGTTCGCCGACCCGTCCGCGATCACCATCACCTCGGTTGGGCCGGCGAGGAGATCGATCCCCACCTCGCCGTACACGGCCTTCTTCGCGGCGGCCACGTATTTATTACCCGGCCCGACGATCACGTTAACCCGAGGCAGCGTCTCGGTCCCGTAGGCCATCGCGCCGATCGCCTGGGCCCCGCCGACCGCGAACACACGGTCAAGCCCGCATATGAAGGCAACGGCCATGATCCGCTCGTCCGCCCAAGGAAGGGCGGGGTCGGACGGGTGCGGGGCCGGGGGCGTGCAGAGGATAACCTCGTCGACGCCCGCGGCCTGGGCGGGAACGGACCCCATAATCACGCTCGAGAAAAGGGGAAAGCGACCGGCGGGAACGTATATGCCGGCGCGCTCCACGGGAACGGTTCGCTGCCCGGTCACGAGGGCGGGCGCTATCTCCATGTCAAAATCATCGAACGATTCCCGTTGCCGACGGGCGAACGCGAGGGCGAGTTCGCGCGAGTGGACAAGGGCGGCGTATAGTTCCGGATTGTCCCTTTGGAGGCTCTCCGCGGCCAGCCGGAGCGAGTCCCGATCGATCTCGAGACGGACAGGATTCGCGCGGTCGTATTTCGCCGCGTACTCCCTGATCCCGGCGTCCCCATGCGTCCGCACCGCGTCAAGGATAACCGGCACTTCGTGGGTATCACCGGACAGGCGACGGACTGAGAAGAAGCCAGCCGGAAGCTCGGCCGAACGGATGACGCGAATCGAGGACATGACCACCTCCAGGGGATGATTTCTTCCAGGAGTATACACGTTTTTTATTCCTCTTGACATATGCTCCGCTGATGCTATAGTCTACCCCTGTCGCTATTTACTAATTTAGTAATTTAGTAAATAGAAGTAAGGAGCATATCATGCAAATACCAACGACGCTTAAGCACAAGCCGGTAATAGTCTGCGAGAATTATCA